>NZ_JBSFKI010000018.1:0-202597 GCF_053598475.1 Kitasatospora sp. NPDC001119 | reverse complement strand
TTCCGGGCCCGCCTGGCAGCCGGGAACCGGGCGGATGCCCTGCTCTCGCTGATGCTGGAACGTCTGAAGGCCGCCGGCCTGGTGCGGGCCGGCGGCCGTCAGCGCACCGACTCCACCCACGTGCTGGCCTGCGTGCGCACACTGAACCGCGTCGAGTGCCTGGGCGAGGCCCTGCGCGCGGCCCTGGAGGAGATCGCCCGCACCGACCCGGGCCTGGTCGTGCCGCTGCTCGGGCCCGGCTGGGACGAACGCTACGGCCGCAAGGTCGAGACCGGCAGGCTCCTGCGCCGCAGAGGCGCCTCCGCCCTCAAGCTCGCCGAGCAGATCGGCGCCGACGGGCAGAGCCTGATCGCCGCCATCGACACGGACCCCGACGCCGTGCGGATGAACGGCCTCCCGCAGGTCAAAATCCTGCGCGAGCTGTGGGACCAGCACTTCGAGGCCACCACCACCGGCCGACTGCGCTACCGGGACACCGAGGAACTGCCGCCCTCCGCACAGCGCGTGCGCTCACCCCACGACCCTGACGCCCGCTACAGCACCAAAGGCGCGCCCGGCGCCGCACGCATGGAATGGACCGGTTCCAAGGGCCACCTGACCGAGTCCTGCGACGAGGGCCTGCCGCACGTGGTCACCGACGTCCACACCACCCCCGCCACCGAACCCGACGTCACGGCCACCACCCCCGTCCAGGACAAACTCATCGCCCGGGACCTGAAACCCGGCGAGCACCTGCTCGACTCCGGCTACCCCAGCGGGCCCGGCATCGGCGCGTCCCTGGAACGCGGCATCTCCCTTGTCGCCCCCGTCACGGTCCAGACCGGCCGGGGCGCCCGGGGCGGCACGTTCACCCCCAAGGACTTCCACGTCGACTGGCACAGCGGCGTCACCCACTGCCCCGCCGGGGCCACCAGCATCTCCATGCGGCCGAAGAAGGACGGCCTGATCCGCGTCGCCTTCTCCCGCGCGGACTGCCGCCCCTGCCCGATCCGCGCCCAGTGCACCACCGGCGCCCCTCACCTCGGCCGGGTCCTGGAGATCCATCCCGAACCGATCCATACCGCCCGGACACGGATGCAGGCCGAACAGGACACCCCCCGATGGCGTGAGGCCTACCGGGCCCGCGCCGGCATCGAGGGCACCGTCTCACAAGCGGTCCGAGGCCCCGGCCTGCGACGATCCCGCTACCGGGGCCTCGCCAAAACCCACCTCCAGAACGTCCTCATCGGCATGGCCGTCAACATCCGCCGACTCGGCGCCCACTTCGACACCACCACCAGACCAAGCCGCCGCCCCACCCGCATCCACACACTCTGCACCCAACACGGCATCGCAACAACGGCCTGAGCCTGACCTAGATCGAATACTTCGCCAGCAGAGTCGCCGGCCGACTTCCCGTGCTTACGGGTGGGTTGCCCGGGTGCGGCAGTGGGTGAGGGCGTAGGTGATGCGGCGGTCGGAGGGGAGCGTGGTGGCGAGGAGTTCGCCGGCGGTGACGAGGGTGCTCCAGTAGAGGGCGGGGTCGCCGGTGCGGGGAAGGGGGTGGGCGGCGGTGAGGGAGAGGTAGGCGGTGGCGAGGTTGCCGGTGGTGAACCAGCGCTGGAGGCCGTGCCGGTGACCGGGGCGGAGGCTGCCGTGGGCGTCGACGGCGGTGAGGAGGTGGTCGACGACGGCGAGTTCGGTGTCGGTGAGGGACTTGGGGACGTCGAAGACGCCGAGGGCTTCGAGGAGTTCGCCGGTGTCGGTCTCGCTGGCGGGGTGGTGGTCGGCGAGGAGGGCGTCGTAGCACTCGGCCAGGCGGCGGGTGGTTTCGGCGTGGGGGATGTCGAGGGCGAGGCAGACGGCGCGCGCGACGGGCAGGGGCGGGTGGCCGAGGCGGGCGATGAGCGCATAGGTGGCGGCGGGGGTGGTGCCACGGGAGAGGGTGTGCCGGGCGAGGGTCGTGAGGTGCATGGGGAGTCGGGCTTTCAGACGGTGGTGGGGGCGATGTGGGCCCAGAGGAACTTGCCGAAGCCGCACGGGCGGGAGGCGCAGCCCCAGCGCTCGGCCAGCTCGTTGACGAGGTAGAGGCCGCGCCCGTGCTCGTCGTCAGGCGCGGCGGTGCGGACCGAGGGGCGGCCGCTACCGGCGTCGTGTACCTCCAGTCGCAGCCGGGAGCCGGTGAGGGCGAAGCGGACTTCGATGTGGCGGTCGTCGGGTCCGTCGGAGTGCTGGACGGCGTTGGCGAACAGCTCGCCGAGGAGTAGTTCGGCGGTGTCGCGGTAGCGGTCCCCGGAGGGCAGACCGGAGAGGTAGGCCTGGAGCAAGTACCGGGCCAGGGGCGCGGATTCGGCCCGGGAGGAGAGCCGGGCGACGAAAGCCCGGGGGCGACGGGAAGTGGGCATGAGGGAGCACCTTGGAAGCAAAAGGAGAGGGGGTCATCCACGTCATCGTTGGCGATCTGCCAGCGATGGACAGTCAGTTGCCCATGGCAGTAGTAGGTTCGCCACCGGGCGGTTGTCTGATCTGCTCGTGTCCCGGTTCGGTGGATCCGAGGGCGTAGGTCTTGAAGCCGGCGCGCTCGCCGGTCGGGATGAACCCCCGTCTTGCGGAGGACGTGACCGGAGGCGGGATTGTATGGGTGCCCGGCCCAGGTACTTCGTCGACTCCGCGCTGTAGATCCGGAGCAGGGCTTCCTCGTCGCCGGGGCGCAGCTCCCGCAGCTCGATCATCCGCCCACCGCTTCGATGAGCTTCGCCAGTTCGGCGGCAGTGGGCCGCTCGTCGGGGGCGGCCAGCAGGACGCAGCGCAGCCGGGCCTGAAGGGCGGGCCAGGGCATCGCGGTGGACATCGGGATGGCCCGGTAGGCGATGGCCTTGCGGATCTCCTCCACGGGCGTGCCCTTTGGGAGGCCTGCGGTGTCGTAGTCCAGCGGCCACGTGCCGGTGGTGCAGGTCCACAGGGTTCCGGCGAGGGCGTAGACGTCGGCGGTCTGGGTCGTGGTGACGGGCTGGGGGCCGTTGATGATCCGGGCGGCCAGTTCGGGCGCGGTGAGGTGGATCATCGTGCCCTCGAACGTCGGCCACGGGGTGCTGTCGATCCTGCGGGACCAGGCGAAGTCAATGAGGCGCACCTTGTCTTCGCCGTGGATGCCGTGCGCGGGCTGAAGGTCGCCGTGCACCCACCCGTCGGCGTGGAGGTCCGCGACGGCGCGGCACAGTTCGACGGCGGCGGCGAGGGCTTCGTCCTTTCCGCCGTCGCTCTTGCGCACGGGGCGGAAGACCTGCCAGGTGGAGGGGCCGGCGAGCCAAGGGGTGACGTACCAGATGCCGTCGGCGAAGCGGCCGGCGGTCACGGTGTAGCCGGGGAGTTGGTCGAGGACGGAGGCTTCGCGGGCGGTGACCTCGGCGGCCTCGCCGGTGCCGAGCTTGATGCTCACCACACCGCGCGGACCGGTGGCCTTCCACACCGCCGAGACCCGGCGGTTGCTGACCTCCGTCAGCTCGACCGGCCCACAGAAGGCCTCCGCCGTCCTCAGCGCTTCGCGGGCCTCGGCAAGGAACTCGCCCATTCTCGAACTGCCTTCCATTCACAAGAGATGTGCTTGAACACGTCTCGGCCGTCGTCACCCGACACGGCTAGCGCCGCCGCGAGGTCGGGGGCGGTCTCCAGGAATCGCGGGTCCAGCGGCCGGACGCCCGCCCGTACCGGGAGGAACGAGAAGGGCGGCGGCGGGATCCTCTGCCTGCGCCGACTGGTCTCGGCAGCGCCCTGGGGGAACTTGCCGAACATGACTCCGACTGGGTCATACAGGTGCTTCAGCGCCCAGTGCGGCCAGGCCATCAAGTCCCGGTGGTCGGCCCGTTCGCAGTGCCCGCGCAGCACGACGTTCTCGCACGCGAGGAGACCGAGCGGCCCTGGAGCCAGCAGGTGGTGGCGTGTGCAGTGGCGCGCTGGATCGTGGTCATCTTGGCCTCTCGATGTCTGCTGCGCGGGAAGTCGGCCTGGCCGACTTCCTGCGCTTACGGGTGGGTTGCGCGGGTGCGGTAGTGGGTGAGGGTGCAGGTGATGCGGTGGGTGGTGATGGTGAGGGTTCCGGTGGTGAACCAGCGGGTGGGGCCGTGGTGGTGGCCGGAGCGGAGGCTGCCATGGGCGTAGGTGGCGGCGGGGGTGGTGCCACGGGAGAGGGTGTGCCGGGTGAGGGTCGTGAGGTGCATGGGGAGTCGGGCTTTCAGGCGGCGGCGGGGGCGATGTGGGCCCAGAGGAACTTGCCGAAGCCGTACGGGCGGGAGGCGCAGCCCCAGCGCTCGGCCAGCTCGTTGACGAGGTAGAGGCCGCGCCCGTGCTGGTCGTCAGGCGCGGTGGTACGGACCGAGGGGCGGCCGCTACCGGCGTCGTGTACCTCCAGTCGCAGCCGGGAGCCGGTGAGGGCGAAGCGGACTTGGATGTGGCAGTCGTCGGGCCCGTCGGAGTGCTGGACGGCGTTGGCGAACAGCTCGCCGAGGAGCAGTTCGGCGGTGTCGCGGTAGCGGTCCCCGGAGGGCAGCCCGGAGAGGTAGGCCTGGAGCAAGTACCGGGCCAGGGGCGCGGATTCGGCCCGAGAGGAGAGCCGGGCGACGAACATGCGAGGACGACGGGACGTGAACATGGGGGTACCTCGGAGGGGCGGGGCGGGAGCATGTGAAGGAAGTGCGACGTACGCCAGGCCTGCCGCCGATCGGGGGTTTGGACACCCGACCGGGGCGGGGCGTGCTGCAAGCGGGGAGAGAGCCGTCTCCGAACTCACGAGGCCCGGCGGGCCCGGGGGTCAGCGGTCGGGGCGAACTCTGCCCAGCCGGCCGCTGCGGTGGCCAGGGCGTTCCGTCGGAGGCGGTCCTCGGCGGATCTGCGCGGCCCGGGTGTCGGCGTCTGGGCAGGACACGAAGGGCGGGGTGCGGCGGCCATCGCGGGCTCCAAGGGATGCGGCAGTGGTGTGTGCGAGCCCGGACCCGACCGGGCTCGCACCCCGAGGCGTCGCTTCTCGGGGTGCTGAGCACCACGATGCCGCTGCTGGAAGGCCTTGAATTTCACCAGAAGTGAAAGATCGTCAGATACCCGTTCGGGTGATCCAGGTTGACAGCCGCAGACTCCGGCGGCTAGCGGAGCGTGACAGTGCGGTCACGGTCTCGCGGGCGAGCGGATGCCG
This sequence comes from Kitasatospora sp. NPDC001119, assembly GCF_053598475.1. Lineage (NCBI taxonomy): Bacteria > Bacillati > Actinomycetota > Actinomycetes > Kitasatosporales > Streptomycetaceae > Kitasatospora > Kitasatospora sp. NPDC001119. The sequence goes on along the minus strand of NZ_JBSFKI010000018.1, from coordinate 197,433 downwards.
GGATACCTGGTCGGGTGCGACCGCGTACGCGGCGTCGAGCTGGTCGAGTGCGGCCTCCGGTCGGGCCATCCATCGGTAGGCACGGGCCAGGTCGATGTGGTGGTGCCCGATCCTGGTCGGGGCCCATCCGGTGGGGAAGCGCAGCCCCTTCGCGGCGGCCACCGCCCGGTCGTGCTCGCCGGCCTCCACCAGGGTCATCACCCGGTGCACCTGCACGTTGGTGGGCCCGAAGTGCAGCGACAGGTCCGGCTGCTCGCCGGTCCGGGCGGCTACGTGTTCAGCCTCGTCCAGATGGTGCTGCATCAGGTCCTTCTGTCCGGCGCGGGCGGCGACCACGGCCGAGCCGAGGTGCAGTTGCCCGGTGGTGACCAGTGCGCTCGGAGTCTTGGCGTCGGTCCCCTCCAGGTGGCCGCGGCCGGACTCCTGGAGGCGCCGGCAGGCCGCGAGGTCGCCGACGCGCAGGTAGGCGGTGACCCGCAGGTACTCGCGGGCGGCCCGTAGCGCGGGTGCCTGGTCGCCGGCCCGCTCCGCGGCCCAGTCCATCCGGGCCAGTGCGGTCGCGGACAGGTCGATCAGCCCGATGGCGATCCCGACCGAGTGCCCGCACCGGTAGGCCTCCGCCAGCAGGCCCCACGCCTGCCGCTGCTGCTCACCGGTGAACTCGTGTGCGGCCGTGTGCAGTTCGACCAGCAGGCCCGGCAGCATCGCCACCATCGGCTTGTACTTCGCGGCCTGGGCCAGCGTGTTCACCTGTCGTACCGCTGCCCGAAGCGCGGGCAGGGCGCGAGGCCGAACGGCCTCCTGCGGCGGCAGGTTGTACAGATCGAGCACCGTACGGATCGGGCCCATCAGCGGGACCAACGGGTCATCTGCCGTCCCGTCGCTGTACGGGGGCGGTTGGAGGTCGCCGGGCTCAACTCCCAAAGCCCTGGCCACCGCTGCAACGAACTCCGGCGTCGCCGGCTTGTGCCCGGCCACCACCTTCGTGAGCAGGCTGTACGAGACGTGAGCACGATCAGCGAGTTGCCGATGGCTCAGGCCTCTCACATCTTCGTAGGCGGCGATGCGCTGGCCGGTGCTGATTCCGTCCGGAGGTGCCACGCTGGCCCCATCTCGTGAATTCCTTGAACCCTGCATAGGGGACCGTACCCTCGAACTCGCCTGGTCACAGATCATTCGGTCAAACAACGTTGACGTTGGTCGGCTGGTGCGCGGCCGGATTCCATGAGATAGCTACTTCCGCCGGCCAGTCGACGGATACGGTGTCAGGACTGATCGACGTGGGGAGCCTCGGCGGCCCAGTCCGTCGCGGCGATGACCGAACGGATCAGGGTCCTGGACGACCAGTTGCGGACGTCCTCACCGGCGTCCGCCCGCAGGTACCGCGAACGGTACGGGAGGCCATGACATGAGCAGCGACGAACCGGGCGTGCCCGTGCAGGCCGCACCCGCTCCCACGGGTGAGGACTACTCGGGGGTCTGGGTCAGCCACTACGAGTTCTTCAGCAGCAGCCGGGAGAACACGTTCACCGGCCTGCACCACGTCGTACTGTCCCAGAGCGGGAACCGGATCACCGGCCGGTCGCTCCCCGGCGGGTCGTCCAATCCCGACTCGCCGCTGTCGTTCGACCTCACCGTCGACCGGAACGTCGTGACGGGCTCGTGGGTGGAGCAGACCGCACAGGACGGCTACTACCAGGGGGCCAGGTACCACGGCGCCATTCAGTTGCTGGTCGATCCGACCGGGCGCCGCATGGCCGGCAAGTGGGTCGGCTTCGGCAAGGAGTTCGACGTCAACACCGGGCCCTGGGAGCTGCGCCTGCTGGAGAAGTCCACGGCGGATGAGGTCTTGAGTCGCTACAGCGTGCCGCCGGAGGCGTAGCACGCTTCACCGCGCTGGCGCGGCGAGCCCCCGTGTCGATTTGATGGTGACGGCCTTTCACGGTGGCCCGTCGAGAGTCGGAGTCTGTGTATTACGGTCTGTGGGTAGGCGGTTGCAGCGACAATCGCTCCGGCAGCGAAGGACAGCCATGACGGACGACAAGCAGGCGAGGGGCACCGCGAGCTACCTGTTCGAGGCGGGCATGCTCAAGCGGGCGAAGCGCCAGGGCTGGTGGATCGCCGGCGTCAAGGACCCCGAGTCGATCGCTGAGCACTCGTTCCGGACGGGTGTCATCGGCGCGGTGCTCGCGATGATGGAGGGTGCCGACCCGGCCAAGGTTGCCCTGCTGTGCCTCTTCCATGACACCCAGGAGACCCGGGTCAGCGATATCCCGCACATCAGTCGGCGCTACCTCACCGCGGCGTCGAACGAGCGGGTGACCGCCGACCAGGTCAGCGCCGCTCACCCGGCCGTCGTTGCCGGACTCCAGGCCCTCGTGGAGGAGTACGAGAACGCCGAGAGTCTGGAGGTCACGGTCGCCCACGACGCGGACAAGCTGGAGTGCCTGATCCAGGCCGTGGAGTACCGCGAGCAGGGCTACCGGAACGTCCAGCCGTGGATCGACAGCAGCCTCGGCAGCCTCAAGACCGAGTCGGCCCACGCCCTCGCCGAAGCCGCGCTGACCATGACGTCCCTGGAGTGGCAGAAGGTCTACCTCGCGTGACGCCACCGACACTCGTCTTCGACCGCTTTTCGGCGCTTGACAGTGCCGTCTGACGAAGGAGTAACGCATGTCGACTGATGGGCGGATTTTCCGCGAGGCTTGGATCGCGGGGGTGTCGAAGCACTACCCGGGTGAGCCGAAGGCGGGCTATGTCGCCCCGTGGGAGGAGACTCCCGAGTGGGAGCGGGAGTGCGCCGCTGCCGTGTTCGGGCAGGTCCAAGACTTCATCAGCGTGAGCGGCGGGAACACGTCCAAGCTCACCCGGGAGCAGAAGGGCCGCTTCGTCGCTACCTGCTGGATCGCTCAGATCCACAAGCACATCGAGAATCCGAAGCCGGGCTATGTCGCCGACTGGGTCGACCTGCCGTCGTGGCAGCAGGAGACCGATGCGGACATCTTCGAAGCGATCGAACGCGCCCACTCCTGAACACCGTGCTCTGCGTGGGAAGTCGGCCCCGCCGACTTCCCACGCCAAAGGTAGGGGCGTGCGTGATGTGGGGGTCCGGGCTTTGCGCTCGAACGGTTCGCACTCTTCGTAGTCGCTGTGCTACTTTCCGCATCGTCAACAGAACATAGGAGACCCCGGCGGTGCGGGAACACCCCGGGGTCTGGCACCAGGAGATCGACCTCCAGATGCGGATTCATCGTAGCGTTCATTCGCGCGCGTTCAGCGTGCTTCCGAACGGCCTGTTGCAGGACCGGCGGTTGAGTTACACCGCTCGTGGCCTCCTCGCCGACCTGCTCTCCCGCCCCGACGGGTGGCGGGAGGACGGGCGGCAGATGGCGGACAGCAGTCCGCAGGGGCGGGGCGCCGTCCGGCGGGCCCTCAAGGAACTGAAGGACGCCGGGTACTACCGGGTCGACAGGGTCCGGATGGCCGACGGGACGGTCCGGTCCGAGGCCCACGTCTTCGACACCCCGCAGCCCGAACCGGCTGTCCCCCGCCCGGCCTCCGGTGGAGGGAGTTCCGGCCGCGCTGTCACCCCTCCCGTAAAGGACCCGGGACAAGAACCCACCCTCCCGGATGAACGGACGCGGGCCGCCGTGGCCACCCTGTTCCGGGTGATCCGGCCCGAACCCCGCCTGCGCCTCGGCGAGGCCGAGGCCCGCGCGCTGGCACCACTCGTCACGCAGTGGCTGGAACGGGGCTGCGACGAAGCCGAGTTGGCCCACGCCCTGCTCCCCGGACTGCCGCAGCCAGTGCACTCCCCGGTGGCGATCCTCCGGGACCGCCTGCAACGGAAGCTGCCACCGGAACGCCCTGAAATCCCACCGGCCTCGTACGCCGAGTGCGGTCGCTGCCACGACCCGGTGCCCCGCCAAGGCATTTGCCGTGCCTGCGCGGGCTTGGGCACGAGAACCGTCGCCGTCGGCACCGGGGCCGGGGCCACCCCCGGAGGCGTCGCCCGCGCCCGCGCCGCCCTGCGCGGGTAGCCCCGGCAGCCGGCCGCCGCGAACTCCTAGCTGGCGAAGCCGCCTTCGGGGCGGATGATCTCCAGGTTGGTGCCGTCCGGGTCGTTGAAGTAGGCGACCCGGGTGCCGAGCGCGGCGTCCGGGGTGACCTCGCCCTCGATGAAGGTGTAGTCGTCGCCAAGGAAGTCGTAGCCGGCGTCCTTCATCCGCGAGTACACGGCGTCGAAGTCGTCGACCCGCAGGCACAGGTGCATCGAGCCGGGCCGGTTGGCCACGCCGCCGGTCCGTTCGCCGACCGGTTCCTGGAACTGGATGAGGTCGATGCCGAGGCTGTTGTCCAGGTTGATCGTGGCGTAGCGCAGCTTCGCCACGGGCAGGCCCTGCGACTTCCCGAACGGCACGCTGTGCATGGTGCCTTGCGCGACGGGCTCCCGCCCGGTGAGGGCCGTGTAGAAGGCGATCGACGCGTCCAGGTCGGAGACCGAGATGCCGACGTGGGCGGCGAGGGTGAGGTTGATCGGGGTGCTGGAAACGGCCATGGTCGTCCCTCTCGTTCGCGCCCCGTGGCCCCCGGTTTCGGGGTGGGCGGCGCGGGGCGGAGTGCTGGAGAAACCGGTCCGCTCACCATTGTCCCGGTGCCCGCCGACCGCGCACCTCAGGGCGGCGGTCGGGGTTCAGGGGACGGCCAGGGCGGCGTCGACCGCCGCTTCGGCGTGCAGTCGGGTGGTGGGGAAGACGGGCACCGGGCTGTCCTCCGGCCGGACGAGCAGTTCGATCTCGGTGCAGCCGAGGATGATCCCTTCCGCGCCCCCGGCCACCAGTTCCCCGATCACCCGCCGGTAGGCCGCCCGGGACTCCTCGCGGACCAGTCCGACGCACAGTTCCTCGTAGATCACCCGGTGGACCAGGGCGCGCGAGTCGGCTTGCGGCACCTGGACGTCCAGGCCGCCCGCCGCCAACCGGCCGCGGTAGAAGTCCTGTTCCATCGTGAAGGCCGTCCCGAGCAGCCCGACCCGCCGCAGGCCCGCCGCCCGGACGGCGGCCGCCGTGGTGTCGGCCAGGTGCAGCAGGGGGACGGAGACCGCCGCCGCGACCTGGTCGGCGACCTTGTGCATGGTGTTGGTGCAGATCAGCAGCAGGTCGGCGCCGGCCGCCTCCAGTGACCGGGCCGCGTCGGCGAGGACTTCGCCGGCCTCCTCCCACCGGCCGGCCGTCTGCAGTCGCTCGATCTGCGCGAAGTCGACGGAGTAGAGCACGAGTCGGGCGGAGTGCAGTCCGCCGAGGCGCTCGCGGGTGAGTCGGTTCAGCAGGCGGTAGTACTCGGCGGTGGATTCCCAGCTCATGCCGCCGATCAGGCCGATGGTCTTCATGGGGCCATTTATAAGTCCGAATCGAAATGTGAGGCAAGTGCATAAGTGAATCTTTGATCAGCTCTCCCGGGGCACCCGGTGCTGCCACTCCCGGGCGAACACCTCCGATCCGCCCTCCAGTGCCCGCAGTTGGACGATGCTGAGGAAGTGCCCGGCGTCGCAGCGCAGTTGGGTGCGGGTCTGGACGGTGACGTCCCAGCCGATGTCGGGGCGCTCCAGGCGGACGGTGTGGTCGGTGCGGGCCTGGGCGCTGAGCGGGGCGCCGGTGAGCACGCGGTAGGCGGTGACGGTGTGTTCGTCGCGGACCAGGCCGTCGGGGTGGGTGCGGGTGCCGTCGGTGGCGGGGGAGAACTCGGCGCGCCACTCGTGGCGGCCGATGTCGTGCACGGTGAGGTGCTCGGGCCGGGCGGTGAGCGGTTCGGTGAGGTGGACGGCGAGCGGTTCGGGCAGTATCGGGGGTTCGAAGGTGACGGGCCGGGTGCCGACGTCGGCGGCGAGGTGGCGCACCGGCAGGCTGAGGGTGGAGCGGGACGGGTCGACGCCGTACCCGGTGTCCTCGGCCGGGGGCCACACCCAGGGCCAGTAGACGGAGGAGAGGGCGAGCCGCAGCCGGTGCCCGGCCGGGATGGTCGAGGCGCAGGCCGCGAGTTCGACCTCGGCGTCCGGGCCCCCGGCGGCGAGGACGCCCCGGGTGACCAGGTCCGAGGTGCCGTCCGGGCCGACCGCGCACAGCCGGACGGCCACCTGGGCGGGCGCGTCGTCCTCGCGCAGCCGCAGCCGTACGGTCGGGGTGCCGAGCAGTTCGACCGGTTCGGGCAGCGGCTGGGAGTCGAAGCAGACCGAGCGGCCGTCCTCCTCCCGCTGGTCGGGCGGCTGGTCGGCGGGGCGGCCGTGCGGGACGTAGGCGCCGGCGTTGAGGCCGGTGTGCTGCGGGGAGCGGACCCGGACGTACCGCTCGTCGGAGGCGGTGCCGGCGGTGCGCAGCGGTCCGTCCAGGCCGTAGTGGATCGCGCGGACGTCGGGGGAGGGCCAGGCCTCGTCGCCGGTCCAGCGGGTGGTGAGCCAGCTGCGCAGGGCGGGTTCCTGGAGGGCGTCGGTGTCGACGCCGCGCAGCCAGTGGTCCCACCAGCGCAGGGTGTCGGGCAGGGCGGCCTCGGGCAGGCCGTGCGGCCAGGGGCCGATCAGGGCGCGCGCGGTGGGGGACTCGGCGAGCAGCCGCAGCACGAAGGAGCAGGACGGGTCGCCCCAGCCGGCCACCGCGAGGGTGGGCACGGACACCGGGACGGTGCTCTCGCCGGCCGCGAGCCAGTCGTCGACGGGCGGGTTCAGGGATTCCAGCCGGGCCAGCCAGGCGGCCCGCCAGGCGTCGCCGACGTACCGCGGGTCGGGCGGCAGGGCGGCGTCGGCGACCAGGGCGGTGAGCCGGGTCTGCAGGTCGGCGGCGAGTACGGCGCCGCCGGTCCGGTGCCCGCCCTCGGGGCAGGCGGTGACCACGGCGCCGACGGTCTCGGGGGTTCGGGCGGCGAGCCGCAGCGCGGTGGTGCCGGCCGCGCCGACGCCGAGCAGGCCGAGCCGGCCGTTGCACCAGGGGCGGCGGGCGAGCCAGTGGACCACGGCGGCGCCGTCGGCCAGCTCCTGGTCGCCGCCGGGTTCGCCGGGGACGCCCTCGGAGTTGCCGTGCCCGCGGGTGTCGACCCGGACGGCGGTGTAGCCGTGGCCCGCGTACCAGGGGTGGCGGCGGGCGTCCTCGGCGGCGGTCCGGTCGGTGAGGCGGCCGCCGGAGTACTCCAGCAGCGCGGGGCCGGGCTCGTCGCCGACCGGCCGCCACAGCCGGGCGGCCAGCCGCGTGCCGTCCGGCAGCGGGACGCGTAGGTCCTCGCGGGTGGTGTGGAAGGGGTAGGACGGCATCGGCCGCTCCTGTCGGTCCCGGGCCGGTGGAGCACCGGCGGGCCCGCGGCGCGTACGGACGGGGTGCCGCTCCGTACGAGCGCGCCGCGGGCGTCGGTACTCCGACAGTAGGGGAGGGAGCGGCCCTTTTCCTGGCGAGCAGCCCTGGCGGGGGCACCCCGGGGCCGAGCCGCCCCGACCCGGGGCGCGGCCGGTCAGGCCTTGCTGAGCCAGGCGGTGGCGTTGAGGGCGAGGGCGGCGTCGGTGCCCGCCGGGTCGTCCCAGCCGTTGTACAGGGTGTTGCCGGACTGGCCGGTGCCGTCGTCGATCGGGGAGCTGTCGCCCCAGACCGCGACCCGGCCGGAGCCGAAGGTGCTGGTGACGAAGAAGGCGCCGGTGTTGCCGCTGTAGCCGGTCCGGTAGACCAGGCCCTTGACGTTCGGGTTGTCGGCGGGCTTGAGGGTGAAGGTGGTGCCGTTGCGCAGGATCGAGCCGGTGACGGTGCCGAAGGGGCCGTGCAGCACCGGGTCGGTCGCGTCGTTGACCGCGCGCGGGTTGTCGGTGGTGATGTTGAGCAGGTCGACCGAGAAGCCGAAGGGGTCGTTGTTGTTCACCCCGTTGCTGGTCAGCAGGTCGTTGATGATCTTCGGGGAGTCCCAGCCGTCGTTGTTGCGGTCGCTGTTGACGTGGTCGGAGACCAGGAAGAGCCCGCCGCCGTTCTGGACGAACTTCATGATCGCGGTCTTCTCGCTCGCGCTGAACCGGATGTTGGGCTCCGGGATCACGAAGGTGTCGAAGTTGGCGAGGTCGAGCGCGGCGCCGGTGCCGTAGCTGATGGTGGAGCCGGCCGGGAGGGTCTTCAGGCTGTACTGGCCGGTCTTCTGGAGGGCGACGCCCCAGGCGGAGAGGGCGCCGGTCCAGCTCTTCTCGGTGGTGGGGTTGGCGTTCTGGGCCAGCGGGTCGGGCTGGCTGGTGCTGATGATCCAGTCGGCGTTGCCCGCGGTCTCGGCCTTGCTGTTGTCGAACAGCACCCGGTGCGGGGTGGCGCCGGCCGCGGCGGCCCGGGTGGTGGGGGCGGTGGGGCCCGGCGCGGCGGTGGCGACGGGGGTGGTGAGACCGGCCGCGAGCAGCGCCGCACCGGCCAGGGCCGCGGCGGTTCGAATACGGATCGTCATGAGCCGTTCCTCCGTGGGGAGTTGAGGGGTCGGCGCTCAGGTTTTCGCGCGTAGAACGGGAGTATCCGCGCGTAGAGCGCACGGTGAAAGCCCCGGGAGGTTACGAAGCCTTGTACGGGTGGTGACGATCTCCGGGGGTCGGTCGGAAGTCGGGGGAAGCCGGGGGGAAGCGGTGTGAAAGCGGGGCGGAAACGGTGCGGAAGCGGGGGGAGACGAATCCGTAATTGCGCATGACTTGCAACTGCGCGCGTCAAGGCGGAAAGATGGCCCAGCTTCGACCGCCCGACCGAAAGGACACGACGATGACCGCCCCCCGCTGGCGCGACCGGCTCACCCGTGAGGAGTGGATCCGCCTGGCCGGAATGGGCGGATTCATCCTCGCGCTGCACGTCGTCGGCTGGTTCACCCTGCTCGCGCTGGTCGAGCCCGAGCACTACACCGTCGGCGGCCAGGTGTTCGGCGCGGGCATGGGCCTGACCGCCTACACCCTCGGCATGCGGCACGCCTTCGACGCCGACCACATCGCCGCCATCGACAACACCACCCGCAAGCTGATGGGCCAGGGCAAGCGGCCGCTGTCGGTCGGCTTCTGGTTCTCGCTCGGGCACTCCTCGATCGTCTTCGGCCTCTGCGCGCTGCTGGCCTTCGGCATCCGCTCGCTGGCCGGCCAGGTGGAGTCCGACGACTCGACGCTGCACGAGATGACCGGCCTGATCGGCGTCACCGTCTCCGGCACCTTCCTGCTGCTGCTCGGCCTGATCAACCTGGGCGCCTTCAACGGCATCCTCAAGGTCTTCCGCCGGATGCGCCTGGGCGACTACGACGAGGCGGAACTGGAGCGCCAGCTGGAGCGGCGCGGGCTGATGAACCGCATCCTCGGCAAGGTCACCAGGGCCGTCACCAAGCCCTGGCACATGTACCCGGTGGGCCTGCTGTTCGGCCTGGGCTTCGATACCGCCACCGAGGTGTCCCTGCTGGTGCTGGCGGGCGGCGCGGCGGCCTTCTCGCTGCCCTGGTACGCGCTGCTCACCCTGCCGATCCTGTTCGCGGCCGGGATGAGCCTGCTGGACACCATCGACGGCTCGTTCATGAACTTCGCGTACGAGTGGGCCTTCTCCAAGCCGGTCCGCAAGATCTACTACAACCTGACCGTCACCGGGCTGTCGGTGCTCGTCGCGCTGGTGATCGGCTCGATCGAGCTGATCGGCCTGCTCGGCGAGAAGCTGGACATCACCAGCGGCCCGATCGCCTGGATCGGCGGGCTGGACCTCAACTTCGTCGGTTACGCGATCGTCGGACTGTTCGTGCTCACCTGGGCCGCGGCGATCGCCTACTGGAAGCTCGGCAACGTCGAGGAGAAGTGGTCGGCCGGGCTGGCCGCCGCCTCGGCCACCGGCTCCGGCTCGGCCTCCGCCTCCGCGAAGTCCGAGTAGCGCGCGTCACGAGAACCGAGGGGCCGGTGACCGGGGTCTGGTCACCGGCCCCTCGGGGCTTTTCCGGCCGCATCGTCTCCAGCACCGCTGTGGCACTGCCCCGCCGCTACTTCAGCGCCGCGAGCACCGCCTGCGCCATCACCTGCTCGCCGGTCGCGTTCGGGTGGAACGGCACGGCGGGCGAGCCGGGCAGCGCGCCCTCGATCCAGCGGTCGTCCGAGCAGACGTCGTGCCCGAGGGTCGGCGTCGCGGTGTCCACGTAGGTCGCGCCGTTCGCGGCCGCGGTGGACTTCAGGGCGGCGTTCAGCTTGTCGAGCACCCCGTGCATGTACTCGACGTCGCCCGGGGTGACGGGCTGGCGCAGCACGCAGGTCGAGCCGTCGGCGGGCAGGACGGACGGGTAGCCGACCAGCAGCACCCGGGCCCCGGGCGCCTTGGCGTGGATGCGCTTGAGGGTGTCGGTCAGCTGCGGGGTGATGGTGGTGCGGATCCGCTCGGCGAGGTCGTCGGTGCCGTACTGCCAGGACATGGTGCTCCAGTCCCAGTGGCCGTGGTGGTAGACGTCCTTGCAGGGCGTGCCGAACGGGTTGACGACGGCGCCGGCGATGCAGGTGGCGACCAGTTCGCCGAGGCCGAGGTCGCTGGCGGCGAGGTCGTTGCCGCCGATCCTGAGGGTGACCAGGTCGGTGTCGGCGGTGACCGCGTCCAGCTGCGGGTCGTTGACCCGGATGAAGGCGTCGTACTGGGGCTGCGTCATCGCCTTGATCTTGGCCGCGGCGCAGGTGACGTCGGTGTACCGGCCGGCCTTGAGGGCGCCGGCGACCAGGTGGCCGTAGTTGCGGTCGGAGCGCAGGCACAGGCCGGCCGACTGGCCCGGCACTCCGGCGCCGGCGGCGTAGGAGTCGCCGAGCGCCACGTAGTGCCGGGGCGCCTGGGTGGCGGCCTGGGCGGTGGTGGAGGTGAGCGCGAGCGCGGCGCCGAGGGCGACGGCGGCGAGGGCGGTGGAATTCCGGAGGTGCCGGGATTTCCGGGCAGGACGGAGCACGGTTCCTCCTGGGGGAGAGAAACGACGGGTGGGGGTTCGTGCGGAGCCGGACTACGGCTACTCGCAGGTAAGTTACTGCCGTGTTTCCCGGACGTCCATGGTTCGCGCGGAAATCGCCGACATTCCGTCAGATGTGGTCGAACGGTGTCGAACGGCATTTCGCATTTCGCTCCACCGGGTATCGCTCGGCAATCACGCGGGTATCGCCCGGCCGTCGACGGCAATTCCGAAACGGCGTGGAGCGGAATTCACGCCGGCGGTTGTTACCCGCCGGTTGACCGGACGTCACCGCAGGCCGCAGTATCGGGCGCACAGCGACGGCGCGTCCCGGGCGCGCCGCCACCGCGAGCCGCCACGGAGGACTGCGCATGGCCCTGGACGCCGACGTCATCGTCATCGGGGCGGGCCTCGCGGGCCTCGCCGCCACCGCCGAACTCGCCGACGCCGGACGGAAGGTGATCCTGCTCGACCAGGAGCCCGCGGCCTCCCTCGGCGGCCAGGCCCACTGGTCCTTCGGCGGGCTCTTCCTGATCGACTCGCCCGAGCAGCGCCGGATGCGGATCCGCGACTCGCACGCCCTCGCCCGGCAGGACTGGTTCGGCACGGCCGGCTTCGACCGCCCCGAGGACGCCTGGCCGCGCCGCTGGGCCGAGGCGTACGTGGACTTCGCGGCGGGCGAGAAGCGCTCCTGGCTGCACGGCATGGGCGTGCGGTTCTTCCCGGTGGTCGGCTGGGCCGAGCGCGGCGGTCAACTCGCCGACGGGCCGGGCAACTCGGTGCCGCGCTTCCACATCACCTGGGGCACCGGACCGGGACTGCTGGCGCCCTTCGTCCGGCGGATCCGCGCGGCCGCCGCCCGCGGTCTGGTGGACCTGCGCTTCCGGCACCGGGTCACCGGGCTGTCCGCCACCGCGGGCGCCGTCGACACCGTCACCGGCGAGGTGCTGGTGCCCAGCCCGGCGGGCCGGGGCGAGGCCAGCTCGCGCGAGGCGGCCGGCGGCTTCGAACTGCGCGCCCAGGCCGTGATCGTCACCTCCGGCGGCATCGGCGGCAACCACGACCTGGTCCGCAAGGCCTGGCCGGCCCGGCTCGGCACCCCGCCCGCCAGGCTGCTCTCCGGGGTGCCCGCGCACGTGGACGGACTGATGCTGGACGTCGTCGGCCGGGCCGGCGGCAGCCTGATCAACGGCGACCGGATGTGGCACTACACCGAGGGCATCGAGAACTGGGACCCGATCTGGGCCCGGCACGGCATCCGCATCCTGCCCGGCCCGTCCTCGCTCTGGCTGGACGCCCGCGGCCGGCGGCTGCCCGTCCCGCTGTTCCCCGGCTTCGACACCCTCGGAACGCTCGAACACATCATGACCACCGGGTACGAGTACACCTGGTTCGTGCTCAACCAGCGCATCGTCGAGAAGGAGTTCACCCTCTCCGGCTCCGAGCAGAACCCCGACCTGACCGGGAAGTCGGTGCGCGGCGTGCTCGGACGCGCGCTGCCCGGCGCCCCCGGCCCGGTCCAGGGACACCTGCGGCACGGACGGGACTTCGTGGTCGCCGGGAACCTCGCCGACCTCGCCCGGGGCATGAACGCCAGGACCGCCGAGCCGCTGATCGACCCGGACGAACTGCGCCGCACCGTCGAGGACCGCGACCGGCAGTTGGCCAACCCCTTCGCCAAGGACCTCCAGGTCACCGCCATCCACGGCGCCCGCCGCCACCTCGGCGACCGGCTCATCCGCACCGCCGCCCCGCACCGCATCCTCGACCCGGGCGCCGCCCCGCTGATCGCCGTCCGGCTGAACATCCTGACCCGCAAGTCGCTGGGCGGCCTGGAGACCGACCTCTCCTCCCGGGTGCTGCGCCCCGACGGCGAGGTGCTGCCCGGGGTGTACGCGGCCGGCGAGGCCGCCGGGTTCGGCGGCGGGGGCGTGCACGGGTACCGCTCGCTGGAGGGCACCTTCCTGGGCGGCTGCCTGTTCTCGGGCCGCACGGCGGGCCGGGCGGCGGCGCGGGCGGTGGCGTAGCGGTGCCCCCCGGCCCCTGCTACCGGGCCTGCGGCATGTCCCTCGGCCGGACAGGGGAGGGCCCCGGCGGTCGGAAGGCGGTACCGGACCGGCCCCTGGGGGAGGACACTGGTAGCGGTCCCGCCCGCACGAGACGTTCGGAGGAACGGTGAGCGCAGCACCCCTGCACGGTCACCACGACAGCCGCCAGCCCGTCCCCCGCACCCAGGACGGCGTGGCCGCGGCCCTGCCGCCCGCGCAGCGCATGGAGTTCTACCGGGAGATGGGCGAAGCCGACATCGAGACGATCGGCGGCGTACTGAAGCGGTGGTGGCTGCGGGCGGAGCTGTACCGCGACCCGGAGGGCGACCGGATCCACGCCGCCGTCCAGGCCGGCACCGCTCCCGGCGCCTCCGCTTCCGCGGTCCTGCGCCGGCTCGGGGCCCTGTGAGCGGCTACGACGAGTCCCGGACGACGACGACCCGATCACCGTCTCCCCGGCCGTGGAGGAGTTCCTCGGCGACCCTGGCACGCCGGCCGACGTGTTCTCGGCGGTCGTGGCCTTCCTGGTCGACCTGCGGGAGGATCCGTTCCCCCGCCTGAGCATGCCGGTGCCCGGCCGGCCCGGGATGCACTCGGCCCCGCTGCGCCGGGACCTCGGGCTGGTGGAGTACGCGGTGAACGAGGACGCGGACCCGCCCCGGGTCTACGTCTCCCGTGTCCTGCGAGCGGACTGACCGGCCCGCCTTCGGTGAGACCGAGGGCCGGCCGGTCGGGAACCGGCGGTCAGGGCCTGGCTGCGTAGTGCTGGTCGACCGGGTGCCGACGGGTGGCGACGGCGTCAGAAGGTGGCCGGCGGCTCCAACCCCAGCGGCCGGGCGGCCCGGCCGCGGACGGCGAAGACGATCGCCGCGATCAGGCCGATGACGGCCAGCAGCAGCCCGAGCGCGGCCACGACGAGCGCGCCGGCGAGCTTGCCGGGCAGGGCCTCGGAGTCGGCGCCGCTGTGCCACACCACCCGCTCGCCGACCTTGGCGAGGTCGACGGTGCCCTGCTGGTCGGCCAGGTTGATCCGGGAGTCGAAGGCGTCGCCGCGGACGTCCCCCATGAGGAAGGCCCGGCCCGGCGGGACGGTGACGTCGAAGTCGAGGTAGCAGGTGTGGACCTGCCGGGCCGGCGGCTCGTCGACCGGCTTCCCGTTGAGGCTGAACTGCCCGTTCACGCAGGCGATGCGGTCGCCGCCCAGGGCCATGGCCCGCTGGATGACGATGCCCTGCAGCGTCCAGGGGGAGTCGACGGCGTAGACCTCGCCGTGGCGCACGTCCGCGGGCTGGACCCGTTCGGTCCAGAGCCCGGTGCCCGACCGCAGCTCCGGCGACATCGTGTCGCCCGTCATGCGGTGGTAGCCGTAGCCGGAGCCGATCACGGCGAACCCGAGCACGGCGCACAGGACCCCGACCACCCCCACGGCCACCGATATCCATGTACCGCGGCGGCCCCTTCGCTTCGGCATCAGGCCGTCCTCCCCTTGTTGTTCGTGAGTCGTGTGGTGGCCCGTGGGCCGTGCGCATCCTAAGGGTCTGGGATGCCCGCTGGCCTGCGGGTACAGTGCGGGGGCCGGTGCGGAGCGCGCCGCCGACCACGAGGGGGAGCAGAGCCGATGAGCCGCCGAGAGCGCGACGGTGCCCGGGACCGCAAGCGGGGCGCCGGTGCCCCCGTGACCGTGACGGTCTGCCGGGGCTGCTGCTGCGGCACCGAGGCCAAGCACCCGGGGGTGGACCACGCGGGCCAGTACGAGCGGTTGCGGACGGCGGTGGGTTCGGCGGGCCGGGTCCGGGCGGTCAAGTGCCTGGACGTGTGCACCCAGTCGAACGTGGTGGTGGTCGGCCCCTCGGCGGAGGGCCGGGCGGCGGGCGGCCGGCCGGTCTGGCTGGGCTTCGTGCTGATGGACGACATGATCGACGAGATCGGCGCCTGGGTGCGCGCGGGCGGCCCGGGCCTGGCCGATCCGCCGGGGCTGCTGGACCTCCAGCTGATCTCGGTGTCCCGGCGGGTCCGCGAGGGCCTGCCGGAGTGAGGACGGGTCTGCCGGAGTGAGGTCGGGCCCCGGCTGAGGTCGGCCGTTGGTCCTACAGGATGATCGTCGGATCATGTCTACCCGGGCCGAACCCGGGTCGGTCCGGGTGCCTTCACCACTACCATGACCGGTGGTGTCGGGCCCTTCCGGACGGCGCCGAGCCGTTTCCGCGCGAGGGAGGAAGCCGATGACGACGGTCTGCCGCATCTGCGCGGGCACCGGCCGGACCGCCGGCCTCAGCTGCCGGACCTGCCAGGGCACCGGCACCACCGAGGTGGGCGGCGGGGGCGGCAACTGCTTCCTCTGCGACGGCACCGGCGTGTACGTGCGCTACCGGGTCGACGCGACCGGCGCCAAGCACGCCTACCGGGACGAGATCTGCCGCACCTGCGACGGCACCGGCAACCGGACCGCCACCCAGTGGGACGAGCGCTCCGGCTGACCAGGCCCGAACGCTGTCCGCGCTTCCGCCGACGCCCGCTCAGGCCACGGGGCGGATGGGGGCCATGATGCGGCGTCGGAACGGTGCGGACACGGCCTTTGCCAAACCATGGTCGAACATTGGCGTTCGAATGGGCGGTACGCTGCGACCCGTTCACCCGGCGTCCGTGCGCGATCAACGCGCCGCTGGAAGAGTCCCGCGCATGGATATCCCCAACATGGGCGTGCCGGCCAAGCTTGCCGACCGCATGAGCATGGCCGAGCAGCACGAGTACCTGCGGGCCCGCTTCTCCCGCCGCCGGATGCTGCGCGCCGGTGCCGTGACCGTGGGCGCCGTCGCCGTCGGTGGCGCGCTGGGCAGCGGCACGGCCTTCGCCGCCCCGGCCGGCCCGCAGCTGCTGACCGGTGGCACGACCAGTGGCATCGACGGCTCGCTGGTCGCGCCGATCGGCCGTCACCTCCAGTTCGGCCCGGAGCCGGACACCCAGTTCCGCATCTCCTGGCAGGTCCCGGCCCCGGTCAAGAAGCCGTTCCTGCGCTTCGGCAAGACCCCGTGGGAGCTGAGCCACAAGGTCCAGGCCGAGGTCCGCGCCCTGCACACCCCGGCGCTGACCCCGAACAGCCAGCCGGTGGACCAGTACTACCTGCACGTGGCGCTGGAGGACCTGCGCCCCGACACCACCTACTACTACGGTGTCGGCCACGAGGGCTTCGACCCGGCCGCGCAGCAGCAGATCTCCACCCTGCACACCTTCCGCACCGCGCCGTCCCGCGACCACCGCTGGGGCAAGGTGTACGAGCCGTTCACCTTCACCGCCTTCGGCGACCAGGGCGTCAGCGCGCACGCGGCCGGCAACGACCACATCATCAAGGCCCAGAACCCGGCCTTCCACCTGCACGCCGGCGACATCTGCTACGCCGACCCGGCCGGTTCCGGCACCGACCCGGACAAGTCCGTCTTCAACGCGAAGACCTGGGACGACTTCCTGGTGCAGACCGAGACGGTCGCCGCCGAGATCCCGTGGATGGTCGCGTACGGCAACCACGACATCGAGGCCTGGTACTCGCCGAACGGCTACGGCGGCGAGAACGCCCGCTTCTTCCTGCCGAACAACGGCCCGGACCCGCGCCAGGTCCCCGGCGTCTACACCTTCCGCTACAAGAACGTCGGCGTCATCTCGCTGGACGCCAACGACGTCTCCTACGAGATCCCGGCCAACCTGGGCATCTCGGCGAACAAGCAGACCAAGTGGCTGGAGCGCACCCTCAAGGACCTGCGCAACGACGAGACCATCGACTTCGTCGTGGTCTTCTTCCACCACTGCGCCTTCTCCACCACCGTCGCGCACGCCTCCGAGGGCGGTGTCCGCGAGGCCTGGGTGCCGCTGTTCGAGAAGTACCGGGTGGACCTGGTCATCAACGGCCACAACCACATCTACGAGCGCACCGACGCGATCCTCGGCAACAAGGTCTCGAAGCAGGTGCCGAGCGGCGCCACCATCGAGCCGGCCAAGGACGGCGTGGTCTACGTCACCGCGGGCGCGGCCGGCCGCAGCCTGTACAAGTTCGACGTGCCGGACACCTACGAGGGGCACGAGAACCACCAGGACGAGGTCAAGACCTACTACTGGAGCAAGGGCAAGGTGAAGACCCCCGAGACCATCCAGTGGTCGCGGGTGCGCTACACCGGCTACTCCTTCATCAAGGTCGACGTCACCCCGAAGCACCTGGGCCAGAAGTCGGTCATGAAGGTCACCGCGCTGGCCGAGGACGGCACGCAGATCGACAACTACACGATCCTGCGCACGGTCGGCGAGGGCTGGGACTCGGACCGGGACGACGACGGCCAGGGCGGCGGCTGGGGCTGGTAGTCCCCGCCGGTCGCGACGGTGCCCCGGCGAGGACGACGGGGCCCGGCGGTCGTGACGGTGCCCCGGTGTCGGAGATGGGTCCGACACCGGGGCACCGGTGCGTTCAGCGCCGGGGGCCGTACATGATGACGGCGACCCCGGCCAGGCAGATCAGCGCGCCCAGCACGTCGTAGCGGGTCGGCCGGAAGCCGTCCACGGCCATGCCCCACAGCAGCGAGCCGGCCACGAACACCCCGCCGTACGCGGCCAGCACCCGGCCGAAGTGGCTGTCCGGCTGCAGGGCCGCGACGAAGCCGTACGCGCCGAGCACCACCACGCCCACCCCGGCCAGCCACCACGGCCGTTGCTCGCGCACGCTCTGCCAGACCAGCCAGCAGCCGCCGATCTCGGCGAGGGCGGCGAGGACGAACAGGGCGATGGAGCGCAGGACGGTCACGACCCAGAGCCTAGGCGGTCAGCTCTGCCGGTACGTCGCGAGGAAGCGCCCGATCCGGTTGATGGCCGTCTCCAGGTCGTCGGCCCGGGGCAGGGTGACGAAGCGGAAGTGGTCCGGGCGGGGCCAGTTGAAGCCGGTGCCCTGGACGACGTGGATCTTCTCGCGCAGCAGCAGGTCCAGCACGAACCGCTCGTCGTCGACGATCCGGTGCACCGCCGGGTCCAGCCTGGCGAAGGCGTACAGCGCGCCCTTGGGCTTGACGCAGCTGACGCCGGGGATCTCGTTGAGCGCCTTGACCGCGATGTCGCGCTGCTCGGTGAGCCGGCCGCCGGGCAGCACCAGGTCGTTGATGGACTGGTGGCCGCCGAGCGCGGCCTGCACGGCGTACTGGGCGGGCACGTTGGGGCACAGCCGCATGCCGGAGAGCATGGTCAGGCCCTCCAGGTAGTCGGTGGCGTGCTGCCGGGGCCCGGAGACGACCAGCCAGCCGCTGCGGAAGCCGGCCACCCGGTAGGCCTTGGAGAGGCCGTTGAAGGTGAGGGTGAGGACGTCGTCGGCCAGGGCGGCCAGGCAGTGGTGCTCGGTGTCGTCGTAGAGGATCTTGTCGTAGATCTCGTCGGCCAGCACCATCAGGTGGTGGCGGCGGGCCAGGTCGAGGATGCCCTCCAGCAGTTCCTTCGGGTAGACCGCGCCGGTGGGGTTGTTGGGGTTGATGACGACGATCGCCTTGGTGCGGGCGGTGATCTTGGCGGCGATGTCGTCCAGGTCCGGGTACCACTCGGCCTGCTCGTCGCACAGGTAGTGCACGGCCTTGCCGCCGGCCAGCCGGACCACGGCCGTCCAGAGCGGGTAGTCGGGCATCGGCACGAGCACCTCGTCGCCGTCGTCCACGAGCGCGGTGACGGCCATCTGGATCAGCTCGGAGACGCCGTTGCCGAGGTAGACGTCGTTGACGGTGACGCCCTCGACCCCGCGCTGCTGGTAGTACTGCACCACCGCGCGACGGGCCGGCAGGATGCCGCGCGAGTCGCTGTAGCCGTGCGCCTTGGGCAGGTTGCGGATGATGTCCTGGAGGATCTCCTCGGGCGCCTCGAAGCCGAAGGGGGCGGGGTTGCCGGTGTTCAGCCGCAGCACGCTGTGCCCGGCCTCCTCCAGGGCGTTGGCCTGGTCGACCACCGGGCCCCGGATCTCGTAGCACACGTCATTGAGCTTGCTGGACTGTCGAAACTCCATCTGCGGCCTCCCGACCGTCACCACCGCTCCGTTGCTTCAGCTTTGTTCTACCAAGTGAGTACTTGGAAAGTCCAACCTCTTGGCTATGCTGATCCGCATGTCACGCCGAAGCTACGACCAGTACTGCGCCGTCGCCCGCGCCCTGGACGCGGTGGGGGAGCGCTGGAGCCTCCTGATCGTCCGTGAGCTCCTCGGCGGCCCGCGCCGCTACACCGACCTGCACGCCGACCTGCCCGGCGTCTCCACCGACATCCTGGCCGCCCGGCTCAAGCAGCTGGAGGGCGACGGACTGATCGCCCGCCGCCGACTGGAGCGGCCCGCCAACGCGACCGTCTACGAGCTGACCGGACGCGGCCGCGAACTGCGGCCGGTCGTCGAGGCGCTGGGGGAGTGGGGCCTGGCCGCCCTCGGCGAGCAGCGGCCGACCGACGCCGTGCGCGAGCACTGGTTCACGCCCCGGAAGGCGGGCGAGGAGGCCGGCGAGGAGGCGGTGGCCGTGACGGGCTGACCGTCGCGGCGGGCGCGGTGCCTGCGGCGGGCATGGTGGCCTGGTTGGGGCGGCGGCAAGGCCCCCGTCGCCGACCGCCGCCCCGTGGGCTCAGGATGGCCCGGGCCGATAAACGAACGATCGGCGTGCGATGAGCGCCGAGGTTCGCCGAGGTCCGTCGGGGTTCACCGGGGGTCCGTCGGAGCCACCGGGGCCCGCTGTGGTTCCGGACGGGCACGCACGTACGATCGTCGGATCGTCGAACCGCCGGAGTCATCCCGGGAGAGCGGAGGCCAGCCCGTGCCCACCCCCTACCGCAGCTACGTCGCCGTCGGCGACTCCTTCACCGAGGGCATGTGCGACGACCTGCTGCCGGACGGCCACTACCGGGGCTGGGCCGACCGGGTCGCCTCGGCACTGGCCGCCGAGCACGCGGAGCACGCCGAACGCTCTGGGCACGCCGAAGGCTCTGAGCACGCCGAACGCTCTGAGCACGCTGAGCACGCCGAGCCGGAGTCCGCGGGCACCGGCTTCCGGTACGCCAACCTCGCCGTCCGCGGCAAGCTCATCGGCCAGATCCACGACGAGCAGCTCGCCCCCGCCGCCGCGATGGGCGCCGAGCTGGTCACCCTGGCCGGCGGCCTCAACGACGTGCTGCGCCCCGGCTGCGACATCGACGCCGTCGAGCGGCTGCTCGGCCGCTGCGCCGACGGGCTGCGCGCCACCGGCGCGACCGTCGTGCTGTTCACCAGCACCGACCCGACCCGCAGGATGGCGGGCGGCGCCCGGCTGCTGCCCGCGATCCTGCGGATGAAGGCCTTCGTCCAGGAACTGGGCCGGCAGGACGGCTTCGTCGTGGTCGACCTGTTCTCCGCGCCCTGCTTCGACGACCGCCGGCTGTGGGCCGAGGACCGCCTGCACCTGTCGCCCGAGGGGCACCGCCGGGTCGCCGAGGGCGTGCTGGAGGCGCTCGGCCGCCCCGCCGCCTTCGACTGGCGCGCCCCGCTGCCCGCCGCCGCCCCGGCCGGCCGCGCCGAGCGGCTGCGCGAGGACGCCCGCTGGCTGGGCACCCACGTCGGCCCGTGGATCGGCCGCCGTCTCACCGGCCGCTCCTCCGGCGACGGCCGCCCGGCGAAGCGGCCGGAGCTGCTGCCGTACCGCTGAGGCCCGTCGCCCGGGTGCCACGGGCCCCGGCCTACTCGGTGTCGTAGACGCCCGGCGCGTCGAGGACCAGGCTCGCCATCGGGGCGTGGGTGGTCCAGCCGAGCGCCGTGTAGAGCGCCTGCCCCTCCGGGGTGCCGACCAGCACGCCGGTGCGCGCGCCCCGCTCGTGCGCGGCGGACTGGAGCGTCCGCATCACCAGGGCGCCCAGGCCCCGGCGGCGGTGCTCCGGCGCGGTGGTGATCTGGTCCGGTACGGCCACGGGGCCGGCCAGGCCCGCCTGGCCGCGGGCGGCGAGGTGCCCGTCCCCGGTGCGCACCAGCACCCGGAGGATCCCGCCCCGCTCCCAGGTGGTCACGGTGTACCCGGCCGGGGCCTCGGGCCGCTCGGGGAGGAGCGGGACGCTCATCAGGAAGCCCGGCGCGTCCAGCCGCCACCGTTCGTCCAGCCAGGGGCGCACGGTGGCGTCCTCGGCGAACAGCTTCAGCCAGGTGGTCGGCGCGGTGACGGTCTCGCCGAGCTTGCGGACCTCGGCCTCGGTCGGCTCCGGCAGCACGTGCCGGCCGACCTCGCCGACCGGCGCGCCGACGTCGATGCTCCAGCCCCAGGGCTGGTCCACCGGCTCGGCGGAGCCGCGCGAGACGGCCCAGCCCGAGATCCACATCCGGACCAGTTCCCTGATGTCCGGTTCCCGCATGGCGCCCACCCCCGTGTGTAATGGTCTCTACTGCGCTGGGAAGCTTACCGGCGCCGAGGGTCGTCTGCCCAGTAGGATTCCGGGGTTCACCGCGCCGACCGGCGCCCCGCTGCTGGAAGGACCCCGGAACGTGCGCGAGACCGAGTCGCCGCAGGACCAGACGGCGGCCGCGCCGACCCCGCCACCGACCCCGCAGCCGACCGCGCTCCGGGCCGACTGCGGCAGCTGCTTCGGGCTCTGCTGCGTCGCCCTGCCGTTCGCCGCCGGGTCCGACTTCGCCATGAACAAGCAGGCCGGCAGTCCCTGCCACAACCTCCAGACCGACTTCAGCTGCGGCATCCACGTGCGGCTGCGCGACAAGGGCTTCCAGGGCTGCACCGTCTACGACTGCTTCGGCGCCGGGCAGCGGGTCTCCCAGGTGACCTTCGGCGGCCGCAGCTGGCGCGAGGAGCCGGACAGCGCCAAGGCGATGTTCGACGTCTTCCCGGTCGTGCGGCAGCTGCACGAGCTGCTCCGGTACCTCACCGAGGCGCTCACCTTCGCCCCCGCCCAGCCCGTCCACGACGAACTGCGGCAGGCGCTGGCGGAGACCGACCGGCTGGCCGGCGGCACCCCCGAGGAGATCCTCGCCATCGACGTCCCGGCCCACCGGCAGCGGGTCAGCGAGCTGCTGCTGCGGGCCGGCGAACTGGTCCGCGCGGCCGTCCCGCGCCGCCGCGAGCTCCGCGGCGCCGACCTCTTCGGCGCCCGCCTGCGCGGCGCCGACCTGCGGGGCGCCAACCTGCGCGGCGCCCTGCTCGTCGCGGCCGACCTCTCCGGCGCGGACCTGCGCCTCGCCGACCTGGTCGGCGCCGACCTGCGGGACGCCGCCCTGGCCGGCGCCGACCTCAGCACGGCCCTCTTCCTTACCCAGGCCCAGCTCGACGCCGCCCGCGGCGACGCCACCACCCGCCTCCCGGCCGGCCTCACCCGGCCCGCCCACTGGCCCGAGACCGCCCCGACTCCCGCCGCGGGCGCCGGGGCCGGGCCCCGTGCGGGCAAGGGCGGCGGCCGCCCCGGTCGGAGCGGCCGCCGGCGCTGAGGCGCTACTGGCCCACCCGGCCGTCCACGCACTCGCGCAGCAGGTCGGCGTGGCCGCAGTGGCGGGCGTACTCCTCGATCCGGTGCACCTGCAGCTCCCGGATCGAGAGCCGGTCCTTCCCGACCCGCTCGCCCAGGTCCTGGTACCCGGCCAACGCGGCGTCCAGCGCGGCCTGTTCGCGCTCCAGGTCGTGGAACGCGGCGTCCACCACGGCCTGCTCGCCGACGGCCCCGTCGAAGTCCGCGTCCCGCCCGCCGTACAGCTTGGGCAGCGGCTCGCCGTCGGTGATCCAGTTCCGCCAGTCCCGTTCCACCCGGGCCAGGTGCCGGACCAGGCCGAGCAGCGACATCGTGGACGGCGGCACCGAGCGGCGGGCCAGCTGCTCCGGGGCCAGGCCGTCGCACTTCATCCGCAGGGTCAGCCGGTAGTTCGTCAGGTAGTCCTGGAGGGTGGCGAGTTCGCCGTCCGGGCTCGGGCCCTCACTGTTGCGGGGGTCGTCGTCCGGGTCGGCCCACATGTCGGGGTAGACGGTCGCCTCGGTCCATCGCACGGGTTGCTCGGTCATGCCCGGCATCCTCCTTCGCAACCACCCCCGGCCGCCACCGGGTTATCGCACCCCCGGGCCCTTCCGGCACCGGCGGCGGCGCCGAACGGCCCCCTGCCGCGCGGGGCTCAGTCGGTCAGCAGGCGGGCGCGCAGGGTGTCGATGTGCGCGCGGTCGATGCCGAGGGCGCCGGTGAGGTAGGCCTCGACCGAGCCGTGGCGGTCGGCGAGGTCGGCGAGGGTGAGCCGGATGACGGCCTCCGGGGCGCGCCCGTAGCCGGGCCAGCGCAGGGTGCGGCCGGGGTGGGCGGCGTGCCACTCGGCGACGAAGTGCGCGGTGGCGAGCTCGGTGAGGGCGAAGTCGGCGGCGATGTCGTCCTCGCCGACGCCGAGCAGGGTGAGCAGCAGGGCAGCGATCAGCCCGGTGCGGTCCTTGCCGGAGGCGCAGTGGAAGACCACCGGGGCCTCGGCGGCCGTGATCACGTCCAGCGCCTGGCGGATCTCCTTCACCCCGTCCTCGGCGACCTCGGCGAAGCGGTCGGCGAGGTGGCGCCAGGGGTCGACCTCCGGGTCGATCTCGGCCTGGTCGTACGGGCGGTGCTCGATCGAGAGGTTGTGGTACTCCAGGCCCTCGAACCCGGGCACCCGGCCCTTGGCGGCGATCTCCCAGGGGTAGCGGAGGTCGATCACGGTCCGCACGCCGAGCGCCCGGAGCCGGTCCAGGTCGGCGGGGGAGCCGAGCTTGCCGAGCGAGTCGGAGCGGTACACCAGCCCCCACCGGACGGACCGCCCGCCGGCGCCCGGGTAGCCGCCCAGGTCGCGGAAGTTGTGCAGGGCCTCGAACTCGATGTGACGTGTGGTCATGCGCGGCACTCTAACCAGCACGTCAAGCGCCGCAGCCCCGGCCCGGTCGCCGTCGACTGTCAGTGGCGTCGGGCACGATCGGCACGTCGGCACGTCGGCACGTCGGCGGGACGGAAGGGGCACCATGGCGATCACGAACCAGCGGGTGGCGGAGCACGAGTTCCTGATAGGGCTGTACGAGGACCCGTACTTCCCCGATCACGTCCTCGACCGGGGCAAAGCGATCCTGGTGCGGCTGTGCGAGCGGATCGAGGCCGAGCGGCCGGCGGACCTGGCGGCCCTGTACGTGCTCACCCACGCCGCGACGGAGGAGTTCAACCTCCTGGAGGCGGAGTTCGAGGCGGCCGGGAGCGAGATCGAGACGTGTGCGCGGGAGGAGATCGGCGAGGCCTTCTGGGCCGTCGCGCTGGCCTACGGGTTCACGGACGCGGATTCCGCGGAGCTGATCGCGACCCGGGAGTGGTGACGGGCACCGCCCTGCCCTACACGCCGCGGTCGGCGAGGACCTCGCGGACGACGTGGCGGGCGTTGGCGGTCAGGGCCTGGTCGGTGTGGCGGTAGTACGGGATCGTCACCAGGGCGAGGGAGAACGCCCAGGCGCGGCCGCGGGCCCACATGGCCTCGTCCGCGTGGACGGCGGCGCGGAAGGCGGGGCGGGCGGTGGCGGGCAGCAGGTTCCAGGCGGCGATCAGGTCGGCGGTCGGGTCGCCGACGCCCATCAGGGCGAAGTCGATGACGGCGGCGAGCCGGCCGGCGCCGGTGAGCAGCAGGTTGCCGGGGGTGAGGTCGCCGTGCAGCCAGACCGGCGGGCCGGCGTAGTCGGGCAGTCGAAGTGCCTTGTCCCACAGGGCGGTCGCGGCCTCGGTGTCGATCGAGCCGGAGAGCTGGGCGATGGCCGCGCGGGTGGCGCCGTCGCGGGAGGCGAGCGGGACGCTGCGCTGGGAGACGGGGGCGTCGGCCGGGTCGACGGCGCGCAGGGCGTTGACGAAGCCGGCCAGGTCGCGGGCCAGCGCCTGGGGCGCGGCCAGGGCGTGGACGACCGGGTTGGCGCCGTCCAGCCAGTGCAGGACGGACCACTCCCACGGGTAGCCGGCGGCGGGCCGGCCGACCGCGAGCGGTGCCGGGACGGGCAGCGGCAGCCGCGGGGCCAGCCGGGAGAGCCACTGCTGCTCCCGCCGCAGGCCCCCGGCGGCCCACTCCACCCGGGGCAGCCGGACGGCGAGTTCGGGCCCGAGGCGGAACATCGCGTTGTCCGCCCCGGAGGTGGCGGCGGGGGTGACCGGGAGGCGCTCCCACTGCGGGAACTGGGCGGCGATCAGCCGCCGCACCAGGGCCGCGTCGACCACCGGCCCGTCGGGGTGGATCCGGGTGGCAGCGCACATGCCCGGCAGCGTACAGCTCCGGTCGTCGCCGTTCAGCCGGATTGCCGAACTGCTCACATTCCGACGGTCGTTCGAACCGGAACGCGCGATTTCGGCCACCCGGCGACGGCCCTGACGGCCCTGACGGCCCCGACGGTCACCCGAAGGTGACCCGCACCCCGATGGTGCCGCCCTTGCCGAAGCGCAGCACGTTGGCGGTCAGCGCCACCGCGCACAGCAGGCCGTACTTGCGCCGCAGCAGCTTCCGGTAGGCGGGCGCCCGGTCGGGGTCCAGCACCGCGGCGGCCGGCACCTGGGCGCCGAGCAGGTTCCCGCGGATGTCGCTGGGCCCGACCAGCACGTCCGAACGGTTGCGCAGGCGCTTGACCTTGCCGGTCTTGGTGACGGTGGTGAAGACCAGCGCGTCCCCGTCGCGCGCGACCCACACCGGGGTGGCGACCGGAGTGCCGTTCCTCCGGTAGGTGGTGAACAGCAGGTACTTGGCGGCGGCGAGCCGCTCCAACTCGGCGGCGGCATCCAGAGTGTCCATGCCCGCCAGCCTAGGAAGCCGCAACTGGGCCCCGCTCAAGCCTCGGTGGAGCCCCGGGGCCGTCAGCCGGAGGCGCGCGCCACGCCCGGCCGTCCCGGGGGCGGCCGGTCGGTGTCGTCGGCACCTGCCAGAATGCAGGGCGTACGGCGCAAGCACTGATGGAGAAGGTGACCGGCTTCGTGACCACGCCAGTCGAACAGGTGGCCCGGCAGGCCCAGCAGGCGATCGAGCGGCAGATCGCCGAGGAGCTGGGTGTCCGCGAGGGGCAGGTGAAGGCGGCCGTCGATCTGCTCGACGGCGGCTCGACCGTGCCCTTCGTGGCCCGCTACCGCAAGGAGGTCACCGGCTCCCTCGACGACGCCCAGCTGCGTGCCCTGGAGGAACGGCTGCGCTACCTGCGCGAGCTGGAGGACCGTCGGGCGGCCGTGCTGGAGTCGATCGAGGCCCAGGGCAAGCTGGACGACGCGCTGCGCGCCCGGGTGCTCGCCGCGGACTCCAAGGCCCGCCTGGAGGACATCTACCTCCCGTTCAAGCCGAAGCGGCGCACCAAGGCGCAGATCGCCCGCGAGGCCGGCCTGGAGCCGCTGGCGGACACCCTGCTGGCCGACCCGGGGCAGGACCCGGCCGCGCTGGCCGCCCAGTACCTCAACGAGTCGGTGGCGGACGGCGCCGCGGCCCTGGAGGGCGCCCGGGCGATCCTGGTCGAGCGCTTCGGCGAGGACGCCGACCTGGTCGGCTCGCTGCGCGAGCGGATGTGGACCCGCGGCCGGCTGGTCGCGAAGGTCCGCGACGGCAAGGAGGGCGACGGCGCCAAGTTCGCCGACTACTTCGACTTCGCCGAGCCGTACACCCGGCTCCCCTCGCACCGCATCCTGGCGATGCTGCGCGGCGAGAAGGAGGAGGTGCTCGACCTCGACCTCTCCCCGTACGACGGTGAGTCCGAGGGCGACCTTCCGGGCGAGAACGACTACGAGCAGCGGATCGCCGCCCGCTTCGGCATCGCCGACCGCGGCCGCCCGGCCGACAAGTGGCTGGGCGACACCGTCCGCTGGGCCTGGCGCACCCGCGTGCTGGTCCGGCTCGGCATCGACCTGCGCGCCCGGCTGCGCGCCGAGGCCGAGGAGGAGGCGGTGCGGGTCTTCGCCGCGAACCTGCGCGACCTGCTGCTCGCCGCCCCGGCCGGCACCCGCGCCACCATGGGCCTGGACCCGGGCTTCCGCACCGGCGTGAAGGTCGCCGTGGTGGACGCCACCGGCAAGGTCGTCGCGTACGACACGATCTACCCGCACCAGCCCGCCAACAAGTGGGACGCGGCCCTGGCGACGCTGGCGGCCCTGGCGAAGAAGCACGACGTCGACCTGGTCGCGATCGGCAACGGCACCGCCTCCCGGGAGACCGACAAGCTCGCCGAGGACCTGCTGGGGCGCCACCCCGAGCTGAAGCTCACCAAGGCGATGGTCAGCGAGGCCGGCGCCTCGGTCTACTCGGCCTCCGCGTTCGCCTCGCAGGAGCTGCCGGACCTGGACGTGTCGATCCGCGGCGCGGTCTCGATCGCCCGCCGGCTCCAGGACCCGCTGGCCGAGCTGGTCAAGATCGACCCCAAGTCGATCGGCGTCGGCCAGTACCAGCACGACCTGAGCGAGGTGAAGCTCTCCCGCTCGCTGGACGCCGTGGTCGAGGACTGCGTCAACGCCGTCGGGGTGGACGTCAACACCGCCTCGGCGCCGCTGCTCACCCGGGTCTCCGGGGTCACCGGCACGCTGGCCGACAACATCGTCGCGCACCGCGACGCCAACGGCCCGTTCCGCACCCGCCGGCAGCTCAAGGACGTCTCCCGGCTGGGCCCCAAGGCCTTCGAGCAGTGCGCGGGCTTCCTGCGCATCCCCGGCGGCGAGGACCCGCTGGACGCCTCCAGCGTGCACCCGGAGGCCTACCCGGTGGTGCGCCGCATCCTGGCCGCGACCGGCGGGGAGCTGCGCGAGCTGATCGGCAACGGCGAGCGGCTGCGGGCGCTGCGCCCGGCGGACTTCGCCGACGACACCTTCGGCGTGCCGACCGTCACCGACATCCTCGGCGAGCTGGACAAGCCGGGCCGCGACCCGCGCCCGGCCTTCCGCACCGCGACCTTCAAGGAGGGCGTCGACAAGATCGGCGACCTGGAGGTCGGCATGGTGCTGGAGGGCGTGGTCACCAATGTCGCCGCCTTCGGCGCCTTCGTGGACGTGGGTGTCCACCAGGACGGGCTGGTGCACGTCTCGGCGCTGTCGAGGAACTTCGTCAAGGACCCGCGCGAGGTGGTCAAGCCCGGCGACATCGTCAAGGTCCGGGTGCTCACGGTGGACGTGCCGCGCAAGCGGATCGGGCTGACCCTGCGGCTGGACGACGAGGTCGGGCGCGAGCGCGGCGGGGACCGCGGCGACCGCGGTGACCGCCAGGCCCGCCCGCCGCGCCAGGAGCGCCGGGGCGCCGCCCAGGGCGGCCAGGGCGGTCAGGGCGGTCAGGGCGGTCGCGGCGGCCAGGACCGGCGCGGCGGCGGTCAGGGCGGCGGCGGTGACCGCGGCGGCTCCGGCGGCGGTGCGCCGGCCAACAGCGCCATGGCGGACGCGCTGCGCCGCGCGGGCCTGACCGGCGGTGGCGGCGACGGCGGCCGCGGCGACCGGCGCTCCGGGCGGCGCTGAGCGGCTGAGCGGAGCCGAACCGGCACCCGGAACCCGACAGCGGCAGCGGCCGGGGCCGGTGGACGTCACGGTGCGTCCACCGGCCCCGGCCGTCCGTGCGGGTCAGGCCAGGAGCTTGTCCTTGGCCTTCTGGTACTCCTCGTCGGAGATGGCGCCCTTCTCCTTCAGGGCCGCCAGTTTCGCCAGGTCGTCGACGTGGCTGCCGCCACCGCCTCCGCCGCCCGCCGGTGCCGTTCCGGCGGCGTCCCGGATGTAGGACTTGAACGCGGCCTCGGACCGCTCCGCCTGTTCGACGTCCCGCTTGCCCATCGACTGCCCGCGGGCGATCAGGTAGGCGAGGACGCCGATCAGCGGCAGGATGATCACCAGGACCAGCCAGCCGGCCTTGGCCCAGCCGCCGAGGTCGTGGCTGCGGAAGATGTCCGTGATGATCTTGAACAGCAGGAAGAACCAGAGGATCCAGAGGAACAGCTCCAGCATCGTCCAGAAGATGTGGAGTGCCGGGTAGTCCACGGCCAGCAGTTTGGTGTCCATGGCCGAGTCATATCACCGCAAAACGGACATGGCCTGCTGCTGTTCGGCTGTTCCGGTGGTCTTCCGTCCCAGTGGGAATATCCCGGCGGGGAGCGGTTTCAGCCCAGCCCGGCCCGTCGGCGCAGCTCCACCGCCAGCGCGACCAGCTCGCCCCACCAGGCGTCGTGCCCGGCCAGCAGCAGCCGCTGGGCCTCCGCGGGCGGCACCGGACGGACCTCGACCACCTGCTCGCCGTCCGCCGGGTTGGTCGGCGCGGAGTCCAGCGCGACCTCGCCCCAGCCCCACAGCCAGGCCTTCTCCGGGTGCGGCTGCCACGGCCGGTACGGCACCGGGTCCTCGGTGCGGCAGCGGTGCGCGCCCAGCCAGTGCGGCTCGCCGAGCAGCCGGGCGCCCGCCTCCTCGCGCAGCTCCCGGGCCAGGCAGTCGACGATGCCCTCGTCCTGCTCCCGGGTGCCGCCGGGCAGGAACCAGTGGTCCCGGTCGTCCCGGCAGAGCACGACCTGACCGTCCGCGAAGCCGACCAGGTGGATGTTGGTGACCAGGGCGTCCGGCGGCGGCTCGGTGGAGAACTGCGCGTCGAAGCGGCCCCAGCTCCAGTACTGCGGCGCGTGCAACGCCGGGAACAGGGCGGCGAGTTCGGCTGATCTGGCAGAGGTGTCGGTGCGCTCCGTGGTATCGGTCATCAGGAGATCGTAGTGCCGGTCGGGAAACGGCGGGGGACGGTCGGATGGACGAGCGCGATGTCGGAGGTGGAGATGGCGCGCGGCCGGCGCGGACGCGCCCCTTCGGCCGGTGCGCCGACCCAACTGCCCAGCGAGATCTCGGCGGTGATGCCCGGTCCGAAGCCCGCGATCAGCCCGGTGGTGCCCTCGGGCACGCCGCCGTCGGCGAACAGCCGGGCCAGGGCGTCGAAGACGACGGCGCTGGCGATGTTGCCGCGCTCGGTGAGCGTCGCCCGGCTGTAGCGGAAGGTGGCCGGCTCCAGGTTGAGGAAGCGGCAGAGGTCGTCCAGGATGCGCGGGCCGCCCGCGTGCACGATGTAGAAGCCGAGCCCGGAGACGTCCCAGCCGTGCTCCCCGGCCAGGCCGCGCAGCGCGGGCGCGAGCAGCTCCATGGTGCCGGGTACCCGCCGGTCCAGCTGGAAGTGGAAGCCGGTGTCCTTCACCCCGTATGAGATCCAGTCCTCGGTGTGCGGGACGAGGTGCGAGCCGTTGCGCTCGACCTGTACGCCGTGCCCGCCGTTCCCGCGCATCACCACGGCGGCGACCGCGTCGCCGAACAGCCCGTTGGAGAGCAGCGAGCCGACGTCGAGGTCGGTCGGCTGGTAGCAGAGCGAGCAGAACTCGCAGGCGACGATCAGCACGTTGGCGCCCGGGTAGGCGCGGCAGAAGTCGTGCGCCCGGTTGACGGCGGCGCCGCCGGCCGCGCAGCCGAGCTGGGCGATCGGCACCTGGCGGGTGTCGGAGCGGAAGCCCATGGTGTTGATCAGCCAGGCGGTCATCGACGGCATCATGAAGCCGGTGCAGGACACGTAGACGATCAGGTCGATGTCCCGGGCGGTCAACTCGCCGTGGGCGAGGGCGCGTTCGACCACCTCGGGGACGCGCCGCTTGGCCTCGCGCTCGTACACCTCGTTGCGGACGGTGAAGCCCGGGTGGGCGAGGGTCCGCTCGATCGGCTGGACCAGGTGCCGGGTGCGCACCCCGGTGTTCTCGATCAGCCGCAGTGCCAGGCCGAGTCGGGGGTGGTCGGCGTGCAGGGTGCGGGCCAGGGCGAGGGTCTCGTCGAGGGTGATGACGTGCTCGGGTACGGCGATGGCGGGGCGGCAGAGTGTTGCCATGGGTACGGGTCTCCCCTGGGGGCCTGGTGGCAGGCATGGTGGATGCGTGGAGCGGTGCGGACGCCGCGGCAGCCGTGGGCGGCGGGCGGCGGCGGGTGGTGGTGACGGGTGGCGGCGGCAGGCGGGGAGTCGGCTACCAGGCCACCGGCAGGGTGCGCGGGAAGCGCCAGATCGAGCCGGAGTTCCAGTCGAGTTCGGACGGCTCGACGGCCAGCCGCAGGCCGGGGAAGCGGCGCAGCAGGGTGCCGATGGCGACCTGCAGCTCCATCAGGGCCAGGTGCGAGCCGAGGCAGCGGTGCTGGCCGTACCCGAAGGTCATGTTGACGGGCCCGGCGTCGCGGTCGAGGTCGAGTTCGTCGGGGCGCTCGTAGGCCGCCGGGTCCCGGTTGGCGGTCAGGTAGGAGACGTGCACGGCCTCGCCGGCCCGGATCAGCACGCCGCCCAGTTCGACGTCCTCGGTGGCGACCCGGGCGATGCCGACGCCCTGGCGGAACGGGATGAAGCGCAGCAGCTCCTCCAGGGCGCGGGGCAGCGTCTCGGGCCGGGCGCGCAGTTTGGCGAGCTGCTCGGGGTGGGTGAGCAGGGTGTAGGTGAGGTTGCCGAGCTGGTAGGTGCTGGTGTCGTGGCCGGTGACCAGCAGGACCATCGCCATGACGGTCAGCTCGTCCGGGTCCAGCAGTTCGTCGCCGTCGCGGGCGGTGGCCAGGGCGCTGATCAGGTCCTCGCCGGGGTGGGCGCGGCGCTCGGCCGTCAGCCCGGTGAAGTAGTCGCGCAGCGCGCTCTTGGCGGCCTCCTGGCCGTCCCGGCTGCCGGGGCCCATCCGCATCATCGCCACGGCGTGGCCGCGCAGTTCGGCGCGGTCGGCGGCGGGGATGCCCAGCAGTTCGCAGATGGTGGTGAGGGGGAGGCGGCCGGCCAGGAAGTGCATCAGGTCGGCGGGGGCGCCGTGTTCGGTCATCTCGTCGAAGTAGCCGTCGACGGTCCGCTGGGTGGCCGGGCGCATCCGTTCGACCTGGCGGTTGGTGAAGCCCTGGGCGACGAGCCGGCGCAGCCGGTTGTGGGCGGGCGGGTCCATCAGGTTGATCGCCTCGGCCTGGGCGATCGGGGCGGGCGTCATCCGGGGCAGGTCGCGGCCGATGCCGGCGGCGCGGCTGAACCGGCGGTCGCTGGTGACCACCTTGACGTCCTCGTAGCGGGTGGCCAGCCAGGCCTCGCCCTCGCCGTGCGGCAGCCGGATCCTGGCGACCGGGGCCTCGGTGAGCAGTCGCTTCAGGAGGGGGTCGAACTCCAGGCCGTCGGTGTGGTGGAAGGGGCAGTCCCACACGGGGGCGGTGGTGGTCACGGGCCGGTCCAAGTGTTCTCGTCATGCCGGGGGGTGGCGCCCGAGGTGGTGGTCACGTTCGGGCGTGGACATGCAGATGGTGCCCCATGAACTGGCAAAAAGGAGAACGTGGTGAAGAGAGTTAACTCCAAGGAGTGAGATTGGGCTGATATTCATGCCAATCAGCATGAGGTCAAGGGAAGTTGACGGTCAGTCGGCGCCGCCCGGCGCGACCAGCCCGGTCTCGTAGGCGAGCACCACCGCCTGCGCCCGGTCCCGCAGGTTCAGCTTGGCGAAGATCCGGGCCACGTGGGTCTTCACCGTCGACTCGCTGAGCGTCAGCTCGCGCGCCAGCTCGGTGTTGGACAGCCCGCGCCCGAGCAGCGCCAGCACCTCCGCCTCGCGCGGGGTGAGCGGCGCGAGGTCGCGGTGCAGCGCCGGGCCGTCGGCGCCCGGGGCCGGGCGCGGGGCGCCGGCCGCGAACCGCTCGACCAGGCGCCGGGTGATCGAGGGGGCGAGCAGCGCGTCCCCGGTGTCCACCAGCCGTACGGCGGCGGCGAGGTGGGCGGAGGTGACGTCCTTGAGCAGGAAGCCGCTGGCCCCGGCGGACAGCGCGGCGTAGACGTAGTGGTCCAGGTCGAAGGTGGTCAGCATGATCACCCGGCAGCCGGGCACCTGGGCCAGGATGCGCCGGGCGGCCTCCAGCCCGTCCGTGCCGGGCATCCGGATGTCCAGCAGCGCCACGTCCGGGCGGTGCAGGACGGCGGCGGCCACCGCCTCGGCGCCGTCCGAGGCCTCGGCGACCACGTCGATGCCGCGCGCGGTGAGGATCATCCGGAAGCCGGTGCGGACCAGCTCCTGGTCATCGGCGATCACCACCCGGGGGCGGCGCTCCTGGTCCTGGGGCACGTTCTCCTCCGTCACGGCCGGTCCAGCGGGATGCGGGCGCGGACCCGGAAGCCGCCGCCGAGCCGGCGCCGGGCGTCCAGGTCCCCGCCGTACACCGCGACGCGCTCGCGCAGGCCGATCAGCCCGCGCCCGGCGCCGTCCGGCCTCGGCCCGTCCGGTCCGGCCCGACCCCCTGACGCGGCGGCCGCCCCGGAGAGCACGCTCGGACCGCTGTTGAGCACCTCCACCCGCAGGTAGTGGTCCGCGTAGCGCACCGTCACCTCCGCCGTCACCCCGTCCCCGTGCTTGAGCGCATTGGTCAGCGCCTCCTGGATGATCCGGTACGCCGTCACGTCGATCCCGCCCGGCAGCGGCCTCGGCTCGCCCGAGACCCGGACCTCGACCGGCAGCCCGGCGAAGGCGAACCGGTCGATCAGCGGGCTCAGCCGGCTCAGGCTGGGCTGCGGCGCGAAGCCGTCCGGCGCGGGCTCGTCGCTGCCGTCCGCGGCGGGGGCCAGCAGGCCGAGCAGGTGCCGCAGCTCGGTCATCGTGTCCCGCCCGGCCGCCTCGACCGCGGCCATCGCGGCCGCCGCCTCCGCGGGCATGGTGGCCAGCACCTCGCGCGCGGCCCCGGCCTGCACCACCATCAGGCTCACGTTGTGGCTCACGATGTCGTGCAACTCGGCGGCGATCCGGGACCGTTCGGCCTCCACGGCGGTCCGGGCGGCGCTCTCCCGCTCCCGTTCCAGCAGCCAGCCGCGCTCGCCGATGGCCGCCCGGTGCAGCCGCCGCGCCCGGGCGAGCGCCACCGCCAGCCAGCCGGCCGCCGTGCCCGCCGCGGCGGCCGTCGCGACGGCCGCCCACTCCCACCCCGTTCCCCACACGGCGACAGCCTCCCAGGTCACCGCATGATCCACATCATCCGGGGGTGCCGCCCCCGTACATCCCGGGTACTACGGCCGCCGCGGTTACACCCGGGGTGGGACGTGCCGGCGGCGGCCCCGCGCCTACGGTCGTCCACCATGAGCAACGACCACGACGGGACCTCCCGGCCGGACGACGCGCAGGTCGTCGTCGAGCTGTCCGGGGTGCACAAGGAGTTCGGCGACGCCAAGGCGCTCGACGGCGTCGACCTGCGGATCCGCGCCGGCGAGGCGGTCGCCGTGATGGGCCCCTCGGGGTGCGGCAAGTCCACCCTGCTGAACATGGTGGCCGGACTGGACCGGCCCACCGCCGGCACCGTCCGGGTGCAGGGCCAGGACCTCGGGCGGCTGAACGAGAACGGGCTGGCCCTGTTCCGCCGCCGGCACGTCGGCATGATCTTCCAGTTCTTCAACCTGATCGACGACCTCCCGGCCCTCGACAACGTCGCCCTGGCCGCCCAGCTGACCGGCACCGGAGCCCGCCAGGCCCGCCGCCGGGCGCTGGAGCTGCTGGACGAACTCGGCGTCGCGCACCGCAAGGACGTCTACCCGGCCACGCTCAGCGGCGGCGAGCGCCAGCGCGTCGCGGTGGCCCGCGCCCTGATGAACCGCCCGGCCCTGCTGCTCGCCGACGAGCCCACCGGCGCCCTGGACAGCCGCTCCGGAGAGCAGGTGATGGACCTCCTGATCGACCTCAACCAGATCGGCCAGACCCTGCTGATCGTCACCCACGACCCCGCCCTGGCCACCCGCTGCGCCAGCCGGCTGGTCGAGGTCGCGGACGGCCGGGTGGCCGGCGACCGGATGCTGGAGGCGTCCGCATGACCGGCGCCGTCTGGCGTGCCTCCCGGGCGGCCGTGAAGCGCCGCCGGGTGCAGACCATCGTGATCGGCCTGGTCGTCTTCTGCTCCACCACGACCGTGCTGCTCGCCCTCGCGGTGATCAGCGCCGCCCGGGCCCCCTTCGACGACGCCTTCTCCCAGCAGCGCGGCGCCCACGTCGTCGCGACCTTCGACCCGGCCGGGGCCACGCCGGAACAACTGGCCGCCACCGCCCACCGGCCCGGCGTCGAGGCCGCCGCCGGGCCGTTCGACCAGGCCGTGGTGGAGATCCCCACCGACTGGGTCGGCAGCCCGCCCGGAGCGCTCACCCTGGTCGGCCGCTCCGACCCGGCCGGCCCGGTGGACCGGGTGCAACTGCTGGGCGGCCGCTGGGCGAGCAAGCCCGGCGAGGTCGTCATCAACGAGCCGTTCGGCGGCTACTCGCCCGCCAACCTGGACTACCCGCTGCCCCTCAGCGGCGGCCGGACGCTGACCATCGTCGGCTACGCCACCAGCATGAGCCAGAGCGCGGGCGGCTGGGTCACCCCCGAACAGGCCGCCGACCTGCACCCCAGCGCCCGGCAGATGCTCTACCGGTTCTCCGACGCCTCCGACGAACAGCGGCTCACCTCCGCCCTGGCCACCGCCACCGAGGGCCTGCCGAAGGACGCGCTCACCAACGTCCAGTCCTACCTGGTGCTCAAGGACGCCTTCTCCGCGGGCGCCGACGCCTACCTGCCGCTGATGACGGTCTTCGGCGTGCTCGGCCTGGTCGTCGCCGCGCTGATCGTCGGCAACGTGGTGAGCGGCGCGGTCGTCTCCGGCTACCGGCACATCGGCGTGCTGAAGGCGATCGGCTTCACCCCGCGCCAGGTGGTCACCGTCTACCTGACCATGGTCTCGGTACCCGCCGTCGCCGGCACCGTCCTCGGCACCGCGGCCGGCTGGGTGGCGGCCCACCCGATCCTCCAGTCCGCCTTCTCCGGGATCACCACCGGCACCGCCGTGATCGAACCGGCCGGCTGGCTGCCCGCCGCCACCCTGGTCAGCGTCCCGCTGCTGGTGGTCCTCGCCGCCCTCCTCCCCGCCTCGCGCGCCCACCGGCTGTCCGCCGCCCAGGCCATCTCGGCCGGCAGCGCACCGCGCGCCGGGCGCGGACTGAAGGTCCAGCGCCTGCTGAGCGGCACCCGCCTGCCGCGCGCCGTCAGCCTCGGCCTCGGCCAGCCCTTCGCCCGCCCCGGCCGCACCGCGCTCACCATGTCGGCGATCGTGCTCGGCGTGCTCACCGTGACCGTGACGTCGGGACTGGGCACCACCCTGACCAGGCTGGTGGGCCACAACGACGGCCACACCCACGTCAGGGTGCAGACCGCCCACTTCGCGGGCAACAAGACCGAGCCGCGGCTCACCCCCGCCCAGACCGAGACGATGCTGCGGACCACCCCCGGGGCCGACCAGGTCCACGTCCGCGGGCTGGTCAAGGTCGGGCTGGTCGGCTTCACCCAGCCGGTCTTCGCCGACTTCCTCAGCGGCGACGGGATCGCTGAGCAGCTGCAGCGCGAGGTGGTCAGGGGCCGCGCGGCGACCGGGCCGAACGAGATCGAGGCCGGGCCCTCCTTCCTCCGGGAGCACGGACTCAAGCTCGGCGACCGGCTCACCCTCGACCTCGACGGCCGCCGGCTGACCGTCACCGTCGTCGGCGAGATGGTCCAGGGCAACGCCCGGGCCTTCACGTCCAACGACCTCACCCGGGCCGCGCTCACCGACGACCCGCACGCGGTCGAGTACGACATCAGCCTCGCCGAGGGCGCCGACGCCCAGGCGTACCAGCGGGCCGTGACGGCCGCCGACCCGAGCCTCTCGGCCCAGGTGTTCGCGCCCGACCCGTCCGGCCCGATCGTCGCGGTGATCAGCTTCGCCACGATCTTCACCGTCCTGCTGTCGGTGGTCGCCGCACTGGGCGTCTTCAACACCCTGCTGCTCACCATCCGCGAGCGCCGCCGGGACCTCGGCATGCTCAAGTCGATCGGCATGACACCCCGCCAGGTGGTGACGATGACGATCACCTCGGTGGCCTGGCAGGGCGTGGTCAGCGCGCTCATCGGCGTCCCGGCCGGCATCCTGGCGCACCGGCTGCTCATCGAGAACGTCGGGAGCATCCTCTTCCCGGAGTGGACGATGGACGTCTGGAGCGCCCCGCTGCTCACCGGCGTCGGCGTCGCGGGCGTCGCCATCGCCGTCCTCGGCGCGCTCGTCCCGGCCCGTTCGGCCGCCCGGCTGCCGATCGCCGAGGTACTGCACAACGAGTGAGTCCGGGGTGGGGGGAGGGCCGGTCGGATCATCCGACCGGCCCTCCGCCGTGCGCGGGTCCGCCGCGTTCCCGTCACGGAACTGACGCATGCTCAGTCCGTGCCGTGAGGACGCCTATCATCTGCGCCATGGCCACCGCTGAGCTGATCCGCATCGTCTCCCGCTCCTCGCCCATGGCACTGGCCCAGGTCGAGCGGGTCCGCACCGAACTCGCCGCCCTGCACCCGGGGCTGCGCACCGAGGTGGTGCCCGTCACCACCTCGGGCGACCGCTGGACGGGTGATCTCGCCGCCCTCGGCGGCAAGGGCGCCTTCACCAAGGAGGTCGACGCCGCGCTGCTCGCCGGGGAGGCCGACGTCGCCGTCCACTGCCTCAAGGACGTGCCCGCCGACCGACCGCTGCCGGCGGGCACCGTCTTCGCCGCCTACCTGCGCCGCGACGACATCCGCGACGCCCTCGTCCACCCCGGCGGCCTGCCGCTGGCCGCCCTCCCGCCCGGCACCCGGATCGGCACCTCCTCCGTCCGCCGGGTCGCCCAACTCGCCGCCTCCCACCCGCACCTGGAGTGCCTCCCGATCCGCGGCAACGCCAACAGCCGGCTCGCCAAGCTGGACGCCGGGGACGTCGACGCGCTGCTGCTCGCCCTCTCCGGCCTGGAGCGGATCGGCGAGCGGGCGCGGATCACCGAGGTGCTCGGCATCGAGGCGATGTGCCCGCCGATCGGCGCCGGCATCCTCGTCCTGCAGTGCCGCGAGGGCGACACCGCGACCATCGAGGCGGTCACCGGCCTCGGCCACCACGACACCTGGCGCGAGGCGGCGGCCGAGCGGATGTTCCTGCACGCGCTCCAGGGCCACTGCAACAGCCCGATCGCCGGGTACGCCAGGGCCGAGCGGGACGGCCGCCTCTCGCTGCGCGGCCGGGTCTTCACCCCGGACGGCAAGCAGGTGCTGGACGCCCACGAGTGGGCGGGCGCGCTCAGCCCGGAGGACCTCGGGACGTCGGTGGCGCTGGCGCTCAAGCGGCAGGGCGCGCAGGAGCTGATCTCCTCGATCCCGCACTGAGCGGCTATTCCGCTTCGGCCGCGGCCCGTTCGATGATGCCGGCGATCACCTCGGTCTTGGCGTCGGCGTAGTTCTGCAGGTACTCCCAGGACTGCTCGGCCAGGGCCCGCTTGGCGTCGGCGTACAGCTCGCGGTCGCCGCGGTGGCGGCGCAGCCGGTCGCGGAAGCGCAGCATCCGCCCGATCTCGGGGCATCCGGCGGACAGCACGTGCAGGTTGGCGTAGTCGGCACTGGGATCGATGGCGTACCGGCGCAGGACGCGGTGCTCGTACCAGTCGGGTTCGCGGACGGCGAGCCGGTAGCCCAGGGCCTCGAGGGCGGGCACGTAGGCCGCCTCGTCGGCGGAGTCGGGCACGATCAGCAGCATGTCGACGACCGGTTTGGCGGGGAGGTCGGGCACGGAGGTGGAGCCGACGTGCTCGATCCGGTGGTCGAGGTGGGCCAGACGCTCCGCCATGCCGGCGGCCTCCCGCTGGTAGGCCGCGGGCCACCGCGGGTCGTGGTCGCGCAGGACGATCCGGCCGTCGGGCCTGGTGGGCGCACCCAGGTTGGCCGCCTCGATCTCCTCGGTGGTCATGGGGACGCGCGGGATCTCCTGCTCGGGCACGGCCGGCTCCTGTTCCTCGGGTGCTGGTCAAGGGGGTCCTCGTCGGGGACCGACCCAGTAGACCAGGACGCGTCGGCCTTCGCGCGGCCGTCGGGTCGGGGCCGCGTCGGCTTCCGCGCGTCGCCTGACGGTCCGCGCGGTGAGCGGATGGTGACGCTCCGGAGGTTTTTCTCTTCCGGGTGAGAACCGGCCGGGTGCGCGGGGCGTCCGTTTGAGGCGTGATCAGTGCGGTGCTCGGCGGGATGCCGATGTTCTGGCCCGGGTTGCTGCTCTCGCTGGTGCCCGCGGCCTTGTTGAACCGGCCGGTGGGGCGGTTGCTGCGGGCCCACTGGGTGGTGGGCTTCGTCCTGCTGCTCGGGCTCGGCGGGGTGGTCGTGGCGACCCTGCTGCCGGAGGCGTTCCGGCTCTCGGAGGGCGCCGTCCGGCACTGCGCCGTGGCGGGCGGCCGGCCGCGGTCGCCGTACGAGCTGCTGCACGTCCGGCACATCGAGCTCAAGCTGGCGACCTACGCCCCGGTCGGCTTCGCGGCGGCGCTGGCGGGCCCCCGGCGGCGGGCGGCGGCGCTGCTGGGTGCGGCGGTGCTGCCGTTCGCGGTGTCGGCGGTGCACTACGCGCTGCCGGCGATCGGGCGGGCCTGCGATGTGCAGGACGTCTGGGACGGGGTGCAGGGGGTCGCCTTCGGAGCGGCGGCGGGGTTGGCGGCCGGGCCGCTGGTACGGGCGGTGCGGGCGCGGTCGCGGGCCGTCTGACGGCCTGTCCATCCGGCGGTCTACTGGTCGAGGAGCGGGAAGAGCCGGGTGACGGCGGCGACCGGGCGGGCCCCGGCGGGGCGGGCGGCCGGGTCGGTCTCGCGGCCCCGGTAGCGGGCCAGCATCCGGCGGACCTCCTCGCCGACGGCGGCCAGTTCCTCGGGCGTCAGGTAGACGACGGCGCTGAAGGCCTCGTCCTGCCGCCACTCGGCCGGGGCCTCGGCGCGCCGGGTGAGCCAGCGCTGGTAGCTCTCGTCCTCCAGGCCGCGCGCCAGCTCTCCGAACCCGCCTTCCACGGCGTCCGGTCGGCTTGTCGGCAGCCGCCAGGGCCGGGCCCGTCCGTCGGTGGCCGGGGCCTCCTCGATCAGCCCGTACCGGGCCAACTGCCGCAGGTGGAACGAGCAGAGGCCGGAGCTGAGGCCGAGTCGGGCGGCGGCCTCGGTGGAGGTGACGGTGCCGTGCTCGCGCTCGGCGAGCAGGTCCAGCAGCGCGGTGCGGACGGCGTGCTCGGGGAGGGGGCCGGTTCTGACGAGGTCTTCGGTCACTTTGCAAAGTCTGCTACTTTGCAAAGTCAGACCGCAAGTACCGTCTCTCGAAGGAGTGCCCTCCCGTGTCCGAGCTGCGCGAACGGCCGACCGTCCTGCGGATCACCGAGGTGGGGGAGGAGATCCTGAGCCGCACCTGCCGGACCGCCACCGAGGAGGACTTCGGCAGCGAGCGCCTGGCCCGGCTCATCGACGACATGTTCGCCACCATGCACGTCGCCGACGGCTGCGGCCTCGCCGCCAACCAGGTGGACGTCGACCTGCGCCTGTTCGTCTACGACTGCCCCGACGACGACGGCGTCCGGCACACCGGCCACGTGCTCAACCCGGTGGTCGACGAGCAGGAGCCCGGCCGCGCACTGATCGAGGAGACCGAGGGCTGCCTCTCCGTCCCCGGCGCGAACACCAAACTCGCCCGCCCCGCCCGCACCGTGGTGCGCGGCGTCGACCAGCACGGCGACCCCGTCGTGATCGAGGGCACCGGCTACTTCGCCCGCTGCCTCCAGCACGAGACCGACCACCTGAACGGCGGCCTCTACATCGACCGCCTCTCCGCCCGCGACCGCAAGCGCATGCTGAAGCAGACCGCCGACCGCCGGGAGAAGGTCTTCGCCGAACGCGCCGCCAGGGCTGCCAAGATGGCGCGGTGACCGAACCCGCGCACCTCGCCGCCGTCCGCGCCTCGTACGACGCCGTCGCCGCCGACTACCTCCGCCTCGTCGTCCCGCCGGAGGGCATGGACCCGGTGTCCCGCGCCATGCTCGCCGCCTTCGCGGAGCTGGTACGGGAGTCGGGCGGCGGCGAGGTCGCGGACCTCGGCTGCGGCCCCGGGCGGGTGACGGCGTACCTGTCCGGCCTGGGGCTGCGGGCCTTCGGGGTGGACGTGTCGGGCGAGATGGTCGCGCTCGCCCGCCGGGCCTACCCCCGACTGCGCTTCCTGCACGGCTCGATGGACGCCCTCGACCTC
The DNA here is from genome assembly GCF_053598475.1 of Kitasatospora sp. NPDC001119. NCBI lineage: Bacteria > Bacillati > Actinomycetota > Actinomycetes > Kitasatosporales > Streptomycetaceae > Kitasatospora > Kitasatospora sp. NPDC001119. The sequence goes on along the minus strand of NZ_JBSFKI010000018.1, from coordinate 156,452 downwards.
CCCGACGGCGCCCTCGGCGGCATCCTCGCCTGGTACTCCGTCCACCACACCCCGGCCGCGCAACTGCCCCGCCTCTTCGCCGAGTTCGCCCGCGTCCTCGCACCCGGCGGCCACCTCCTCCTCGGCGGCCACGTCGGCGAGGCCCAACTGCTGCGCCCGACCCAGGCGTACGGCCACCCGGTGTCGTACGCCTCGCACCTCGTCCCGGCCGGGCACCTCGCCGAACTCCTCGAACAGGCCGGCTTCACCGTCACGGCGCGGACGGAACAGCCGAACCCGCAGCGGGAGAACCGGTCCCACGCCTGTCTGCTGGCCCAGGCACCCGGCCGCCGCTGAGCCCGGACATCGGCGCGGCCCGCCGGACCAGGGAGAGCGTCGGCGGCTGACACACGCCGGCCCGGACCCGTACAGAGTGGATCTGTCGGGTGGGGCAGGAGGCCGCAGGTACGCCAACGGCCCGCCGCCGGGAAGGCGGTGGGCCGTTTGAGGGGAGCTCTGGTCGGTCAGACCTCGGTGGTGGCGGCGAACTTCACGAAGGCCGCCCAGGCGGTCGGCTCGAAGGCTAGCTGGGGGCCGGTCTTGTCCTTGGAGTCACGCACGTGGACGGTGCTGGGGGTCTCGGCGACCTCGATGCACTCTGCGCCCTCGTTGCTGCTGTAGCTGCTCTTGAACCAAGCCAGCTCGGCCATGTTCATCGCTCTCCCAGGATCATTTCGATCAAGGCCAATGACGCCCTCATGTTGAGCGCCTGCCCCCTGAGGGTGCCGTACCGTGCAGCCATCTTACGGACTTCTTCCGGCTCCGTGATCAGCCTGTTGACGTGCTGGACTTCCACATACGCGATCGGCGGCCGTCCGGGAGGGGTGAGGAGCGTGAAGGGCCCGCCCATGCCCGCGTTCTCGGGTGCGTCGAGCGGCATGATCTGCAGCTCAAGGCCGCGGATTTCCGCTACTTTGAGAAGTCGTTCGAGCTGCTCTCGATGCACATCCCAACCTCCGATCGGGCGCCGGAGGACGCTTTCGTCGATTACCCAGCTCATGGTTGGCAAGGGCCACCGGGTGAGGATTTCCTGGCGAGCGAGCCGTGCCGCAACCCACGTGTCGATCTGTCCCACCGAGAGCCACGGCCTGCGCATCTCGTAGAGCGCCCGCATGTGAGCTTCGGTCTGAAGCAGTCCAGGAATGAGCAGGGTGCTGTAACTGTGGATCTCCAGGGCCCTGCCTTCCTCCTGGGTGAAGGCCTTGTTGTAGGCGGGGTGCCTCTCGGACACGCGCACCTTCGCCTTCATCACGTCGTCCGCGACGACCTTGAGCAGCCCGCCTGCGTCAAGGGCGTCGTCCACCACCGTCAGGTACTCGATCCTCGGGGTCCGCACGCCCCGCTCCACGGCCCCGACGTGGTCTTCGCTGTAGCCGGTGGTCTTGGCCAGCTGCTTCTGCGTGATTCCCGCCCGCTCGCGGAGGAGTTTGATCATCTTCCCAACCGCGCTGTAGAACTCCGCGACGCCGTCGAAGCCCTCCGCCGTCTCGCCGTCCTCGAAGACGGTTCCCTCAAGGCTCATCGCAGTCCATCTCTTTCGATCTTGGGTCGACCGGCAGGCCAACTATGTGCACCCGTACAGATACTCTCTGTGTCCGCCGGGCTGCTGGCCAGCGTACGTCCGCCCGACCACGCTTAACTCCCATGACGACCGAAATCCCCCTCGAAAACCCCCGGTCCCGTACCGCCCTCTTCGCCGCCACCCCCAAGGGCGCCGCCGTCTGCCGGCGCCTGGCGAGGCGTCAACTCACCCACTGGGGGCTGGACTCCACGCACACCGAGCCGTTCCACTGCGCGCTGCTGATCGTCACGGAGCTGGCCGCCAACGCGATCACGCACGGACGCGTTCCGGGGCGCGGGTTCGAGCTTCACCTCTCCCTCACCACCTCCGTGCGCCGGGGCACCACCCTTCGCATCGAGATCAGCGACCCCCGGGGTGACAGACTCCCCGTCCTCCCCACCGTCCACACCCCCAGCGCCCAGACCGGACGCGGCCTCACCCTCATCGACGCCCTCAGCCACCGCTGGGGCACCATCCCCCGCCACCCCAACTCCAAGACCGTGTGGGCCGAACTCGACCTCGTCGCGCCCGCCGCGCCCGCCGCGCCCGATGTCCCTGATGCCCCCTGAACCCCGCGATAGCCCAACACCCCACTGAACCAACAGGAGTGGGAAGTCGACCCCTCCGACTTCCCACTCCTCTCGCTTCCTCGCCGACGCCCACCGCCGGTCCGGGGACATCCCAGGTTTGTGGGATACCCCCAGGTCGAGGGGCATTGCCAGGATGTGGCGCACGGAGCCGACCACTCCGGCCGGGCTCCGTCGGAGCGTCCGGCCGTCTCGAAAGAGGGATCCACACCCATGAAGATCCGCCGACTTGTCGCCGCCTCGGCCGTTGCCGCCGTGCTGGCCCCGGTGCTCGTCCTGGCCACCGGGACCCAGGCGAACGCCTACCCGCGGCAGCTGTCGAAGAGGGAGCAGTGCACCGCGGCGTGGAACGTCAACTACTGGTCCGGCGGCGCGTCCTTCGCTCGCGGCCAGTGGGCCGCCTGTATGGCGGGCTGACCGCCTCCCGCGGCCCCCGGCCCCGGCCGGGGGTCGCGACCCACCGGCCGCTGTCGTCCGGTGTATCGGTGACGTCGGCGCCCCCGTGCTCCGGTCCACCGCGGGGACCATGCCGACAAATTCGCTGTCCGGTGGCCGGAGTGCCGTGATACACAATCCGGCGTGCAGAACATAGTGGAGTTTCCCGAGGTCCTGAGGCTGATCGAGGACCGGTCGGCCGCTTTCCGCGCCGCGATCGCGGCCGCCCCCGACCTCGACGTCCAGGTCCCGACCTGCCCGGACTGGACGCTGCGTGAACTGGCGCAGCACCTCGGCGACGGCCGCCGCCGCCAGGCCGCCATCGTCGCGGCTGGCCCGGGCGCCGAGCCCCCGGCGAAGACGTCCCCGAAGGGCGCCCCGACCGCGCCCCGTGACCGCGAAGCCCTGGACGCCTGGCTCGCCGAGTCGACCGGGCTCATGCTCGACGCTCTGCACGAGGCCGGCCCGGACCGCGGCTGCTGGACCTGGTGGGGCCGCTCGCAGGCCCCGGAGACCAGCGGAGCCCTGGCCCGGCACCAGATCCAGGAGATCGCCGTCCACACCTACGACGTCCAGCTCATCCTGGGCGCCGCACAGCCGCTGCCGGCGGACGTCGCGGTCGAGGGCGTCGACGAGTTCCTGACGACCGTCTCGGCGACGACCGTCCCCTGGCCGTTCAAGCCGGCGACCATCGACCTGCACGCGGCCGAGGGCCGCTCCTGGCGCCTGACCCTCGACGCCTCCGGCGTCCGCTGCGACGGCCTCGCCGCCGACGCGGAGCCGGGCGACATGGTGATGCGCGGGGCGGCGAGCGACCTGGTCCTCTACTTCTACGACCGCATCCCGCTCGACAGCCTGGACAACTCCGGCACCACCGAGCCGATGGAGCAGCTCGCGGAGTGGGACCCGACCGCGTAGAGGCGCACGGCGGACGGGAGCCGGTTCCCGGTGAAGCGGCCTTACTGGCAGCCGTACTGGTGGCGGCTGCGGTTCCGTGCGGACGGCGAGTCGGAGTTCGCGGTGCTGGGTCCCGGGCCGGTCGGCCGGGTTCCGAACGACGCGCTGAGGAACGTGCCCCTGGAGGTGTGGGCGGACGCCCTGCTGGAGGAGGCGCCCGACGAGCTCGACGACCTGCGCGGCGACCTGCTCCTGGAGTGCTTCACGGAGCCCGCCCCCACGGAGGGCACCCCGCCGGTGTACTCGCGCCAGGTCCGGCTGCCGGGCCCCGCCCTGCCTCCGTACCCCGGGAGACGGCTCTCCTGAGCCACCGCCCCGGCGCCACTCCCCGGCCGTGGAGCGCTGCGTCGCTCGTGCTGAGGACGATCGTGGACCGGGGAGATCTCAGGCCGGCGGGTGTCGGTCCCCGGTCGCACCGCTGGGGCCGGGTCCGTTCCCGGGTGGCGCGGTCGGTGCCACGCGCTCCCGTAGCTCTCGCAGGTCCGCCGGGGTGTTGACCGCGCACCAGTAGCCCTCGGCGCGGTACCCCGCCAGCTGCCGCAGCCGCACCAGGTGCGGCAGGGTCGTGGTCGCGTGGTCCCCCCGGTCCGGCAGCAGGGGGACGACCCCGGGCGCGAAGGCGTACACGCCGCCGTTGACCGTGCAGGCGGGCGGCGGCGGTGCGGCGAGTTCGGCGACCCGCCCCAGGGCGTCGCAGCGGACCGTGCCCCGGGGCAGCCGGGGCGGGACGAGGGCGACCGTGGCCAGCGCCCCGCAGCGCAGGTGGTGGGTGCCCAGCGGGGTGAGCGGGAAGTCGGCCCAGATGTCGCCGTAGACGGCGAACCACGGTTCCCGCGGCGCCGGTAGCGCGCGGGCGGCGAGCTTCAGCCCGCCGCCCCGGCCCAGCGGGGTGGACTCCACGACCACGGTGGTGCGGACGGGCAGGGGCGCCGTGCGGACGTAGTCGGTGATCACCTGGGAGCGGTAGCCCGCCGAGACGACCACCGTCTCCACGCCCGCGTCGGCGAACCGGTCGAGCTGGTGGCGCAGCAGCGGTGCGCCGTCGACCTCGACCATCGCCTTGGGGCGCAGGTCCGTGTGCGGGGCGAGCCGTCTGCCGCGTCCGCCTGCCAGGATCACGGCTTGGCGGATCGGGAAGCACGTGTCCGGCGATGGCATTCCCGACCTCCCGGGAGCGACGGCACGGCTTCGGAGCCCCGGCCGCGGTGCGGACGGAGCGTACGAATGCGACGAGGGTGGCCCCGACGCGCCGCTGGAGAGGCAACCGATCCGATCGCCGTGAAGTCACGCCGATGAGCGGGTGATCGGTGTGATCGGTGCTCCTGTCCTGCGGAGTGATCGGTCGGGTCCACAGATGTCCGAGTCGGACGTCCCCCACAGCCTCCTGTGTCGTGCCTCCGGGTGAACCCTGACGGAAGATCAGGGGGCGGCGGCTCCCCGCCCCTGATGCCCCGGACGAGCGGGATCGGAAGACTCGTCGTCCGGGCCGGGAACCACCGGCCCGGACGACGACCAGTCTGGAGCCGGACCGCACGTGAACGCGCACACGAACCGCAACCGTTGGGCCGTCGTGGCCGCCTCCGCCGCCCTGGCGGCCGCGCTGACGGTCGGGGCGGGCACGCCCGCCCTCGCCACCACCTCCGCCGCCACCGTGTCGGCGACGGCGGCGAGCCCGTCCGCACTGTCGCCGCTCGACCCGGCGGCGCTCCGGGCCGCCCTCGCCCAGCGGCCCGCCGCCGACGTCTCCGCCGGGTTCGTGCGGGTCACCGGCTCCGGCGGGAGGTTCGAGGGCAGCTCGGCGGAGGGCGGGGCGGCCGTGGACCCGCAGGGCCGGTTCCGGATCGGGTCGATCTCGAAGGTCTTCACCGCCACCGTCGTCCTCCAACTCGCCGCCGAGGGCCGGATCGACCTCGACGGCAGCGTCCGACGGTACCTCCCGGACCTCCCCGCCCAGTTCGGGGCGGTCACGGTCGGGCAGCTGCTCAACCACACCAGCGGACTGCCCACCGGCGACAACACGTACTGGGGCGACGGCACCACCGGCTGGTTCGCCGAGCACCGGCTCGACGCGCCCACCCCCGAGGAGATCGTCGCCTCGATGGCCGGGCAGTCGCCGGCCTTCGACCCCGGCACAGCCCAGCAGTACAACGGCATGAACACCTTCGTCGCCGGGCTGGTCGTCGAGAAGGTCACCGGCCACCGCTACGCCGAGGAGCTGCGCCGTCGGATCATCGGCCCGCTCGGCCTGCGCGACACCTCCCTCCCGGACGCCGACGACCCGGCGCTGCGGCGCCCCGCGACCCGCCCGTACCTGACCGTCCCCGACGCAGACGGCGGCTCGCACCGCGTGGACGTCACCGAGCAGAGCCCGTGGCCCTGGGCCGAGGGCGGCATGATCTCCAGCGCCCCCGACCTGGACCGCTTCATGACCACCCTGTTCCGGGGCCGCCTCCTCCCGCCGGCCCAGCAGGAGGAGCTGTTCACCGTCCCGGAGGTGCCCGTCGCTCCGGGCAACCGCTACTGCCCGGACGACACGGCGTGCCTGAGCATGGGCCTCGTGCGCCTCGCCTCCGGCGGCGTCGTGGCCTGGGGCAAGACCGGCTCCCGGCCCGGTTCCACCAGCGGCGTCTTCGCCACCCGCGACCTCTCCCGGACGGTCGTGTACTCGGTCGACCCGACCACGCTGAAGGGCACCGAGACCCCGTACGCCCTCGGGCTGCTGAAGTCCGCCTTCGGTCTGGGGAAGTAGGGCCCGTCTCCGCCGCTGGTCGGACGGGCGGCTGGCTCGCGCGGGGGAGGGGGACGGGCCGAGCGGTGGACGTGCGGCGGGGGCGGTGTCCGGGAGCGTGGACGCATGCTGAAGACCATCCCGGTGGGCGACACCGAGCGCCCCGTTCCCCGATGGGCCCTGCGGCTCGCCAAGGCCCTTCCGTTCATCGTGCTGCCGCACTGCCTGTGGCGGCTGCCGTTCGCGTTCGACTTCCGGATGGGCACCGTCGACCCGCAGGCCCCGGCCTACGTCTGGTGGGCCGCCCCGTACGTGATCGGTCTGAGCGTGCTCACCGAGGCGCTGACGCTCCTGACCCTGGGGCTGGTCAGCGGTTGGGGCGAGGTGTTCCCGCGCTGGGTGCCCGTGCTGCGGGGCCGCCGGGTGCCGCCGCTCGCGGCGGTCGTCCCGGCCGTGCTCGGCGGGCTGGTCCTGGCGGCCCTGTTCGACGGGATGCCGCTCGGCTGGCTGGGGGTGTTCGAGGAGGTCGGGTACAGCAACGGCTGGTGGCTGCTCCTGGGGCGGGTCTGCACCTCGACGGCGATGTTCTGGGGCCCGATCACCCTCGCCCTGGCCTGGGACTACCACCGCCGCCGTCGCCCCGCCGCCGCTCCGGCCCGTTGACGCCCGGCCGCGGGCGGGCCGCCGTGCGCGGGAGGTCGGCCCGGCCGACTTCCCGCGCTTCCGCGGCGGGCGGCTCAGTGGGTGCGGTAGTACTCGGCGACGGCGGAGAACGCCTCCTTCGGGTCCCAGGGCAGGCCGGGGTAGGTGGTTCCCGCGCGGTCCTCGTAGGTCCTGACGACGCCGTAGCTGGCGAGGTCGAGATCGTCGCGAGGGTCCCCGTCCGGGCGGTGGACGTGGTCGTAGAGGGCGAAGGTGAAGACGAAGGCGGCGTCGACGCCGCCGGCGTCGAAGGCCTCCAGCAGTTCCCGGACGTACGCGGCCTGCCCGGCCTCGTCCCGCTCGTAGACGCCGTCCAGCCGGACCGGGCCCCCGTCGGCGTACTCGACGATGTCCAGGCCGTTCGCGCCCCGGTCGCCGGCGCCGCGGAAGGTGGCGGAGCCGAACTCGGTGACGGCGACCGGCTTGCCCTGGGCGGTCAGGTCGCGGACGCCGCCGGCGAAGCGGTCGGCGGTCTCGGCGGAGCGGTACAGGTCCAGGGAGACCAGGTCGAAGGGCTCCCAGTCGACGCGCTCCAGCGGTACGGCGGCGTATGTGACGCGCCCGCCGAAGCGGGCCCGGACGGCGGCCACCGCCTCGGCGAGGAACGCGTTGACCCGGCCGCTCACCGCACCGAGGTGTTCGCGCACCTGCTCGGGCCGGGCGAGCAGGGCGAGGCGCTCGCCGATGCCGGAGCCGGGCAGGAACCCCGGGTTCATCAGGCTGAGTTCGGCGCCGGTGACGAACACGACCTCGGCGCCGCGCCGCCGCAGCCGCTCGGCGCGCTCGGCGCAGTCGGTGAGGAGCGCGAGCATCGCGTCGGCGGTCAGTTCCAGCGGGTAGGGCGAGAACCAGACCTCCAGGCCCAGGTCGGCGGCGTGGCCGGCGGCGAGCTCGATCCGCTCCGGGTCGCCGCCCATGATGCGGACCGCGGTGCAGTGCAGGTCGTCCCGGATGATCCGCAGCTCACGCTCGACCGCCTCGGAGTCGAACCAGGCGCGGGAGTACGCCCCGTCCCTGATGAAGCCGGTGTCGTAGCTGATTCCCTTGGCGCGCACGTTCTTCCGCCCTTCCGGCGAGAGAGAATTTACGGTACGGCCAGTACCCTAGTTGCCGACGGCCCGGCACGGCAAGAAGGATGGGGAGGGTACGGGCGGTATCGGCGGGCGGACTGGGCGGAGCGAGGGCATGGCCGGGCAGACGCGGCGGCGCGGAGCGGCGCTGGAGGAGGCGATCCTGCACGCCGCGGTCGAGGAGCTCACCGGGGCCGGGTACGCCGGGCTGACCATGGACAAGGTCGCCGCCCGCGCGGGCACCAACAAGAACGCCATCTACCGACGCTGGCCCAACCGGCTGGCACTCGGCATCGCCGCGTACAAGCAGCTCGCGAAGACCGCCCCGCTCCCCGACACCGGTGAACTGCGTGGCGACGCCCTGGAGTTGCTCCGCCAGGCGAACCGCCACTGGAGCTCCCCGCTGGGCGCCGTACTGCGCGAGCTACTGGCCGCGGCCGGCGGCGCCACGGAGTTCCTGGCCCAGCTGCAGGACCAGTCCGGCGACGCCGTGGCCGCGCCCTGGCTCACCGTCCTGGGCCGCGCCGTCGCCCGCGGCGAGGCCGCTCCCGAGGCGCTGCACCCCCGGGTGGCGACGGTGGCGATGGTGCTGCTGCGCAACGAGTTCATGGCGCGCGGGGTGCCGACGGCGCCGGACGACGTGCTGGTGGAGATCGTCGACGAGGTGTACCTGCCCCTGGTGCGCGGGCGCGGCCAGGGGCGGCAGCGGAGCTAACGGCCGCGCTTCCCCTCGGTGTTCGCCTCGGCGTTCCCGCTGGCGTTCCCCGTGAGCAGTGAGTCGGCGAGCCGCTCCGCGGTGCCCGCGTCCAGTGGCCCGTGTCCGAGCAGGAAGCGGTACCAGAACACCCCGTAGACCTGGTCGGCGATGAGGTCCGGATCGGCGTCCGCGGACAGTTCGCCGCGCTCGCGTCCCCGGGTGAGGAGTTCGCGCAGCGCGGTGCGGCGGGTGGCGGTGAAGCTCCGCATCAGGTCGGCGAGGTGCGGGTCGCGCGCGGCCTCGCGGGCGACGGTGCGCAGTGCGGGGGCGGTGGTGTCGCGCTGGGCCGCCTCGAAGGTGGTGCTGACGAAGGCGCGCAGGTCGGCGCGCAGGTCGCCGGTGTCGGGGCCGGACACGTCCTGGTCGGCGCGGTCGGTGAGGGCGTCGAGCAGGACGGCGCCCTTGGAGGGCCACCAGCGGTAGACGGTCTGCTTGCCGACGCCGGCCGCGCGGGCGATGGCGTCGATGGTGACGGGGGTGCCGTCGGACTCGGCGAGCAGGCGCAGCGCGGCGTCGAGGATCGCGCGGTGGGCGGCCTCGTTGCGGCGGCGTCCGGTGTGCGGGCGTGCCGCCGGGGCGGCCTCGGTGGCCTCGGTGCCCTCGGTCTCGCTCATCGTGCTCCCTCTCCTCCGGTGTGCCTCGCCCCGATCCCCCTTGACAAGACTATCAGTCTCGACAACCATCATTTCCGGAACCGACAGTCTCGATAAGTCGAAAGGCCCCACCACCATGAGCACTGCGTCAACTCCCTTCGCCGGACAGCGCGTCGTCGTGATGGGCGGCAGCTCGGGCATCGGCGAGGCCACGGCCACCGCCTTCGCCGCCGACGGCGCCGAGGTCGTGGTGACCGGCCGCGACCGCGACCGGCTGGACGCCGCCGTCGCCCGGATCGGCGGCAAGACCACCGGGCACCCGCTGGACGCGACCGACCCGGCCGCCCTCGCCGCCTTCTTCGCCACGACCGGCGTGGTCGACCACCTGGTCGTCGCGGTCAGCGGCGCGGCCGGCGCCGGCCCGTTCGCCCAGCTCGACCTGGCCGAACTCGCGGCCGGCTTCGACGCCAAGTTCTGGCCGCAGGTGCGCGTACTCCAGGCGGCGCTGCCGCACCTGCGCGAGGACGGCTCGGTCACCCTGATCACCGCAGCATCGGCCCGCGCCGCCTTCCCCGGCACCGCCGGACTGGCCGCCATCAACGGCGCGCTGGAGGCGATGGTGCCGCCGCTGGCCGTCGAGCTGGCCCCGCTGCGGGTCAACGCCGTCTCGCCCGGCGTGATCGACACCCCGTGGTGGGACCGCGTACCGGCCGAGCAGCGGGCCGCGCTGTTCGAGGGCCTCGCCGCCACCACCCCGGTCGGCCGGGTCGGCCGGGCGGAGGACGTCGCCCGGGCGATCCACCTGCTGGCCGCCAACGGCTTCGTCACAGGTGTGGTGCTCGACTGCACCGGCGGGGCGAACCTCCCGACCGGCCGCTGAGCCGGGCGGCGGGCTGCGCGGAGCCGGCGGTGCTGTCACAGCTCACCCGTACGGTTCGACCGTGAACGTTCCCGAGGTCATCCCCATCAGCCACCGGCCCGACTACCGCACCGACACCATCGGCCGCTGGCAGGGCGGCCAGTTCCTCGCCTCGGCGCTCGGCCTCGGCGCCGGCCGGTACTACGCCGTCCTGCACCGCTTCGACGCCGCCGGCCGCCACCTCGACTCGCGGATACACCCCGCCGGCGAGGCGCCGCAGGCCCGGCTGCTGCTGGCGGAGTGGCTCGACGCCCTGCCCGGCCGCGAGTACGGGGACATCGCGATCGCCCCGTTCGCCGTGCACGTCGACGGCGAACTGTTCGGCCTGGTGCGCGAGGACTACGAACCGGACGAGGTGGACGACGAGGAGGATCGGGTCCACTTCGAGCTCTACCCCGACGGCCTGGGCTTCGACGCCCCCTGGTGCGGCTGCTACGACACCTGAGCCGCCCCGGGGCGCGTCACCACTCCGCCTCCCGGTAGGCGAGGCCGGTGGCCGGCCGGCCACCGGGCGTGTGGTCGACTGCCCGGCGGCCGGCGGCCGGTGGGCTCAGCCCGCGTACTGGCCGAGGATCTTCGCGAACTCGTACGGCTGCTGCGGGATGTTGGTGCACTTGGACAGCGAGCCGCCGGTGCAGGCGTTGGCGTCCCGGGTGGCGTCCCAGAAGGAGAGCATCCCGAGGTGGTTCTGCCGGGCGAAGGCCACCAACTGCTGGGCGTCGGCCTGGTTGTAGACCTGGTGGTCGTCGTTCTCGCCGATCATCGGGGTGACGCCGACCATGGCCCACAGCTGGGCGTCGGTCTTCGCCGGGTAGAGCGCCTTGAGCTGGCCGAACAGCGACTGGGCGGCCTGGACGGCGGCGTTGCCGTAGTCCGTCCCGCTCCGGTAGTAGTCCATCGCCATGATGTTGACCAGGTCGACGGCGACCCCGGCGTCCCGGGCGGACTTGACGATGGCGACGCCCTCGGAGGTCAGGCCCTCGGGCAGGACGGGCAGGGTGAAGGAGACCCTGAGGCCCGGGTGGGCCTGCTGGAGCCTGGCGAGGGCGGCCGAGCGGCGGTCGTTGGCGGCGGTGTCGGCGATGGCCGCGCCCTCGATGTCGAAGTCGACGTAGCGCAGGTTGTAGGCGCTCACCACCGCGTCGTACTCGGCGAACAGCGAGTCCACCGTGGTGCAGGCGGCGGCGAGTTCGGTGCCGGCGGCGCCGCCGAAGGAGACCTTGACGTCGCCGCCGGCCGCGCGCAGCGCGTCCACCTGGTCCTTGGCCCAGGCGGTGCGCGGGTCGTAGGCGTTGAACCAGCTGGCCTTGCAGTCGACGCCGGTGACGAAGCCCATCGTGTAGCCCTTGAGGCCGGCCGCCTTGGCCAGGTCGGGCATCGAGGGGGTCGGCCAGGCGCCCATGTCGATGAACGGGGCGACCGGGAGCGCGACGTTCGGCGCCGGGGTGCCCGGGCCGCCGGTGGGCGTTCCGGTGGGCGCGCCGGTCGGGGTGCCGGTCGGGCTCGGCGGGGTCGAACTCGGCGGCGGGGTGGTCGGGTTGCCGCCGCCCGGGCCGGTCAGGGCGATGTCGTCGGCGAGGTAGCCGCCCTGCCCGTACCAGCCGTGCAGGTACACGGTGACGCTGGTGGTGGCCGCCCCGGTGGTGAAACTGGTCGACAGCTGCTGCCAGTCGGCGCCGCCGGCGGTCCAGGTGGCCGGGTCGGTGACGCCGCTGCCGGTGGCGCCGAGGTAGACGTACCGGCCCTGCACCCAGGCGCTGAGCGTGTACGTGGTGTTGGGCCGGACGCTGACGGTCTGGCCGCACTGCGCGGTGTCGCTCGCGCCCACCGCCCCCTTGAGCGCGTACGTCCCGCTGTGCGCACCGGAGTCGACCAAGCTCCCGGTGCCGGCCGAACAGCTCCACGGGCCGAGCGCGCCGCTCTCCAGCCCGCCGTTGGCGAGCAGGTTGCCGTCGGCGGCGCCGGCGTTCCCGGCGAGGACGGCCAGGCCGCCGGCGGCGAGCGCGGTGGCGGCGGCGAGGCTCAGCAGGGTGGTCCGGCGGGCGGGGCGGCGGTGTGTGGGGGCGTGCTGGGGCGCGCTGGGCATGGGGGTGCCTCTCGGGACGTGGGGGCCGCCCGCGCCGCGAGGGGGAGGCGCGGGGCGGGCGGCGGCCTGGGGTGGTCCGGGGTGGGGGAGCGCGGTGCTGAGCATCAAACTGGACTAGACCAGCTGTGCACGTCAAGCATTTCCCGGTCTCGGACGCCCCGTCAGGGACAGGTTTTAGGAACGGTTAAGACGATGCCGGGCGGCGGTCGCGGCGGGCCCGGGGATGAGGGGGCTTGACCTTGAGTGCACTCCAAGGTGAAAGCTGAGGGCGTTGATCACGCACCACCACGCGAACACCGCGGCCACCCCCACGGGAGCCGCGGAAACCACGACGGGAGCACCACCATGCGCAACGCCTCGTTCGGCACCAGCGGCCCGGAGATCGGCGTCATCGGTCTCGGCTGCATGGGCATGACCTGGGCCTACACCGAGCGGGACCGGGACGACGAGAAGTCGGTCCGGGTGATCCGGCAGGCGCTGGACCTCGGCGTCGGCCTGATCGACACCGCCGACATGTACGGCCCGTACACCAACGAGGAGGTGGTCGGCGCCGCGCTGGCCGGCCCGTACCGGGAGCGCGCCTTCCTGGCCACCAAGGTCGGCATCGTGCCGGGCGGCGCGGGCCAGCAGGAGCGCAACGGCCGACCCGAGCACGTGCGCCGCTCGATCGACGAGAGCCTGCGCCGGCTGGGCACCGACCACGTCGACCTCTACCAGCTGCACCGGGTCGACCCCCAGGTCCCGATCGAGGAGACCTGGGGCGCGTTCGCCGAGGTCGTCGCGGCGGGCAAGGCCCGGAGCATCGGCCTCTCCGAGGCGGGCGTCGAGGAGATCAAGCGGGCGCAGAGCGTGCACCCGGTGGCCTCGGTGCAGTCCGAGCTGTCGCTGTGGACCCGGGACGCGCTGGCCGAGGTGCTGCCGTACACCGAGGAGCAGGGCATCGCCTTCCTGCCGTTCTCGCCGCTCGGCCGGGGCTTCCTGACCGGCGGGATCACCTCCATCGAGGAGCTGCCCGCCGACGACTTCCGCCGCCGGCTGCCGCGCTTCCAGCACGACGCGCTGCGGGCCAACCTGGCGCTGGTCGGGAAGGTCCGGGCGGTCGCCGAGCGGATCGGCGCCACCCCGGCGCAGGTCGCGCTGGCCTGGGTGCTGGCGCAGGGCCGGTACGTCTTCCCGATCCCGGGCACCAGGACGCCGCGCTACCTGGTGGACAACGTGGGGGCGGCCGGGATCGAGCTCTCGGCGGCGGACCTGGCCGAGCTGGACGCGCTGCCGGCCGCGACCGGCGAGCGCTACTGACGGCGGCGCTGCCCCGTACCCGCGCCGTCAGCGCTCCCGCACCCACACCAGCTGCCGTCCGGTCTCGCCCGGAGCCCGGACGGCGGCCTCCGCGACCCGGTCCAGCCGGTAGCCGAGCTTGCGCGGGACGGCCGCGCTGGCGCCGTTCGCCCGGTCGCAGCGGATCTCCACCCGGGTGATCCCGGGCAGGGCCAGCGCGGCCTCGGTCAGCGCCCCGGCCGCGGCGGTGGCGATGCCCCGGCCGACGTGCCCGGCGGCGACCCAGTAGCCGATCTCCAGCGCGCCCGGGCCGATCCGCCCGTGCAGGCCGAAGGCGCCGATCACGCCGCCGGGCTCGGCGTCCAGGCCGGCCAGGTACATGAAGTCGGTGCCGGCCTCCCAGGCGGCCGCGCCGGCCCGGGTCAGCTCGGCGGTCCGGGCCCGGGAGGGGGCCTCGGCCGCCCACTCCATCCAGGGCCGCAGGTGGTCCAGGTTGGCGCGGACGGCCTGGTTCAGCGCCGCCGTGTGGCTGCTGCGGCGGCGCCGCAGCCAGAGGCCGCCGGGCAGCCGCAGCCGTTCCGGCGGCCGCCCGGCGGTCGCCTCCACCAGCGGTGGGGCGAGGCCGCAGGGCCGTGGCTGTGCTTGGCTCATGGCGGCGATTATGTCCTTGGCCGGGACCTGTCACCATCGGATATCCCTCTGGTGGCGGGCGCGCCCGGCCGCACCCCGGCGCGTCAGAGCCGGACCATCACCTCGTCGAGCTCCTTGCGCCGCAGGTCCGGCACGCGCGCCCCCTCGGCCGGGTAGCCGACCGGGATGACGTACGCGGCGCGCTCCTCCGCCGGGCGGTCGCACACCTCGTTGAGGAACTTCATCGGGCTCGGGGTGTGGGTCAGCGTGGCCAGGCCGGCCTGGTGCAGCGTGGCCAGCAGCAGCCCGACCGCGATCCCCACCGACTCCTTGGTGTAGTACGGGCGCGGCGACTCGGGGCCCTTGTGCACCTCGAACACCACGATCACGGCCGGCGCGTCCTCCAGGAACGGCTTGCGCCAGTCGGTGCCGATCGGGGCGAGCGCGGCCAGCCACTCCTCGGACGCCCGGTGGCCGTAGAACTCGCGCTCCTCGGTCTCGGCCGCCTCGCGCAGCCGCCGCTTGCGCTCCGGGTCGGTGATCACCACGAACCGCCAGGGCTGGACGTGCGCGCCGCTGGGCGCGGTGGAGGCGGTCCGGACCGCCCATTCGACCACCCCGTCCGGGATCGGGCGGGTGGAGTAGTCGCGGACGGTCCGGCGCTGCGCCATCACGTCGTGGAAGGACCTGCTGCGGGCCTCGGCCTCGTGGGCGGGCACCGTCATGGGGGTGAGCGGGACGGTCGGGTGGGACGTCCCCGCCACGGCGCTGTCAGTGCTGTCAACCATGGCGCACAGCACAGCACATGACGGCCCCTCCGGGAGGGGGTTTCCGGGAAGAGGTAGAGACCAATCCCCGGAGACCGATCCCCGGAGGCCGATCCGGCCGGCGGCCGATCCCGTTCCCCGGGCCCGGCGACCCCTACAGCTCGTGCGCCCGCCCGTCCCGGACCTCGATCCGCCGGTTCACCGCCACCGTGTCCAGCATCCGCCGGTCGTGGGTGACCAGCAGCAGGGTGCCGGTGTACGAGCCGAGCGCGGACTCCAGCTGCTCGATCGCGGGCAGGTCCAGGTGGTTGGTGGGCTCGTCCAGCACCAGCAGGTTGACCCCGCGGGCCTGCAGCAGCGCCAGCGCGGCCCGGGTGCGCTCGCCGGGGGAGAGGGTGCCGGCCGGGCGCAGCACGTGCACCGCCTTGAGGCCGAACTTGGCCAGCAGGGTGCGCACGTCCTCCGGCGCGAGCTCCGGCACGGCGGCCGCGAAGGCCTCCAGCAGCGGCTCCCCGCCCAGGAACAGCCCGCGCGCCTGGTCCACCTCGCCGACCACCACGCCGGAGCCCAGCGAGGCGCTGCCGCTGTCGAGCTCGAGCCGGCCGAGCAGGGCGGCCAGCAGCGTGGACTTGCCCGCGCCGTTGGCGCCGGTGATGGCGACCCGGTCGGCCCAGTCGATCTGCAGGTCCACCGGGCCGAAGGAGAAGTCGCCGCGCTTGGCGACGGCCGCGCGCAGAGTGGCCACCACCGAGCCGGAGCGCGGCGCGGTGGCGATCTCCATCCGCAGCTCCCACTCCTTGCGCGGCTCCTCGACCACGTCCAGCCGCTCGATCATCCGCTGGGTCTGCCGGGCCTTGGAGGCCTGCTTCTCGGTGGACTCGGTGCGCTTCGCCTTGGCGTTCTTGTCGTTGTCGCTGCTCTTGCGGCGGGCGTTGCGGACGCCGTGCTCCATCCAGTTGCGCTGCATCTGGCCCCGGGCCTCCAGCGAGGCCTTGGTGTCGGCGTACTCGTCGTACTCCTCGCGGGCGTGCCGGCGGGCCACCGCCCGCTCCTCCAGGTACGCCTCGTAGCCGCCGCCGTACAGGTTGACCTGCTGCTGGTGGAGGTCCAGCTCCAGCACCTTGGTCACGGTGCGGGCCAGGAACTCGCGGTCGTGGCTGATCAGCACGGTGCCCGTGCGCAGGCCCTTGACGAAGGACTCCAGCCGCTCCAGGCCGTCCAGGTCGAGGTCGTTGGTGGGCTCGTCGAGCAGGAAGACGTCGTAGCGGGAGAGCAACAGCGAGGCGAGGCCGGCCCGGGCGGCCTGGCCGCCGGACAGGGCGGTCATCGGCAGGTCCAGCGAGACCTTCAGCCCGAGCGAGTCGGCGACCTCCTCGGCGCGCTCCTCCAGGTCGGCGCCGCCGAGGTCCAGCCAGCGCTCCAGGCCGACGGCGTACGCGTCGTCGGCGCCCGGCCGGCCCTCGACCAGGCCCTCGGTGGCCTCGTCCAGCGCGGCCTGCGCGGCCGCCACACCGGTGCGGCGGGCCAGGAAGTCGCGCACCGACTCGCCCTCGCGCCGCTCCGGCTCCTGCGGCAGGTGGCCGACGTTGGCGCTCGCCGGGCTCAGCCGCAGCGAGCCGCCCTCGGGGGTGTCCAGGCCGGCCAGCAGCCGCAGCAGGGTCGACTTGCCGGCGCCGTTCACGCCGACCAGGCCGATCACGTCGCCGGGGGCGACGACCAGGTCCAGGCCGGAGAAGAGGGTGCGTTCGCCGTGGCCGGCGCTGAGGTCCTTGACTACGAGTGTGGCGCTCATGATGAGCCCGATTGTAGGAGGAGCCGGGCGTCCGGCCGAAAAGACGGGGGCCGCGGCCGTCGCGGCCGCGGCCCCCGGATCACCGCTCAGCGGGTCACCGCGCCGCTCGGAAGACCACTCGGCCTTCGTCGGAGCGGGTCACTCGGCCTTCTTCACTTGGCCTTCTTCGAGAAGTACTCGAACATGTGCTGGGCCACGTCCTCCAGGTACGGACCGGCCTCGTAGGTGTTCGCGCCGTTGCCGATGGAGGTGTCGCTGACCAGGGCGGGCTTGCCGTCCTTGGTCGCGTACCAGCCGCCGCCGCTGCTGCCGCCGGTCATGTTGCAGCCGATCAGCAGCATCGCCGGGCGGCTCGGGTCGCCGGTCTTCTTGGACGGCTTGCCGCCGTCGCAGTGCTCCAGCTCCACGCCGTCGAAGGGCTTGCCCTCCGGGAAGCCGTAGTTGCTGACGGCGCCGACCTGGTCACGCGGGGCGTTGAACCAGAGCGGGACGGAGCCGCCGACGGTCTCCTCCAGCGACTTGCCGCCCGGGCTGGGGTTCGCGACCTTCACGATGCCGAAGTCGTACTGGCTCCACGGGCCGCCCTTCTCCGGGTCGGCCTCCGCGGCCCACTGCGGCGAGACCATGCCGGAGGTGGCGGTCCACTCGCCGTACGGCTCGGCGTCCTCCAGCTTGGCCTGCTTGTTGCCGTTGCTCAGCACGCCGTTGCTGTTGAAGGCCGGGGCGAAGGTGATGTCGGTGTAGTACTTGTTGCCCTTGCCGCCGTGCAGGCAGTGGCTGGCGGTCCACACCAGGTTGCTCTTGCCGGGGTTGGCCGGGTCGGAGACGACGGTGCCGGAGCACACGTAGTCCTCGTTGCCGTCCTTGAAGAAGATCTTGCCGTTGACGTGCATGTTCTTCGGGAACGGGTGCGCCACGGGCTTGGCCGGGACCATCGCGGGCAGCTGGTCCGCGCCGCCGCCACCGCCGGGCTGGGCCGCGGTGGGCTGGGCCGTGGGCGCGGCGGTGGCCGGCGCGCTGGTGGCCGGCGCGGCGCCGGTGGGCTGCGCGGGCGGCTGGGTCCCCTCCGGGGCGGGCTGCGGCAGCGGCTTCGGCTTGGCGTCCAGCAGCTTCTGCAGGGTCCAGTAACCCTTGACCGCCGGGGTGATCACGTTGGCCTGGGCCCACTTGTCCCAGTCCTCCAGCTTCCAGGTCTTCAGCTCTTCGAGCGTCGGAAGCTTGATCGGAGCCGCGCCCGGCGTGCCGGAGGCGCCGGCCGTGACGCCGGGAGCCGCGGTCACGGCCGGGTCGGCGTTGTCGGGGCCGCACGCGGTGGCGACCACCATGGTCAGCGCGACGACGGAGGCGCCCAGGACGGCACGGCCCGGCCGGGATATCGGTGACATGAGTTCAAATCCCCCTGTTGACTACCGCCATGCGGCCCGTTCCCCGGGTGCGGCCCCACTCGGCCGCAGGCATGGCAGGTGAGGAGTCTGCCATGCGTCCGGGGGACTCCCGAATTCCGCACCGGACCGGGACGGGGCCGTCACCGGATGGGCACGGGATCGGCACCGGGGGCCCGTCGCGGGGCGGTCCCGGGGGTGCGCCCTGCGGGTCGCGCGGTGGTCCCGGCGGGCCCGGCGGCCGGTAAATCGGTTGCACGCCCCGGGCGGGCTGCCTAGCGTGGTCCGGGTCATCAGCCAGACAAGGAGAAGGCCGTTGCTCTACTGAGGTCCCGGGACACCGCCCCCGCCGCGCAGGCCCTGCTGCCGTCGCGCGGTGCGCGAGTGTGCGACCTCAGTCACGGCCCGTGGCACTCCTCTGCGTGACGCCACCCCTTCGTTCCCCCGGCCGTGCCCGGTTTCCGCACCCGCGGTGTCTCCCCGTGTTGCTCACCACCCCTTCGGCAACCACCCCGGGAGGCCTGTATGGCACACCACCCCACCACCACCGCCGTCCTCTGCACCGAGCTCTCGTTCGAGTGGCCCGACGGCAAGCCCGTCCTGGACGGCTTCCAGCTCGCCGTCGGCCCCGGCCGCACCGGCCTGATCGGGCTCAACGGCGCGGGCAAGTCCACCCTGCTGCGGCTGATCGCGGGCGAGCTCGCCCCGACCGGCGGCACCGTCCGGATCGACGGCGAACTCGGCTACCTGCCACAGGGGTTGACGCTCGACACCACCCTGCGGGTGGACGAGGCGCTCGGCATCCGCGCCGCCCGCGAGGCCCTGCACGCCATCGAGTCCGGCGACACCGACCAGCGCCACTTCGACGCGGTCGGCGACGACTGGGACGTCGAGGAGCGCGCCCGCGCCACCCTCGACCGGCTCGGCCTGCACCGCCTCGGCCTCGACCGGACCACCGGCGAACTCTCCGGCGGCGAGGCCGTGCTGCTGCGGCTGGCCGCCCTGCTGCTGGCCCGCCCCGACGTCCTGCTGCTCGACGAGCCCACCAACAACCTCGACCGGGCCGCCCGCGAGCGGCTCTACGAGACGGTGGCCGGCTGGAACGGCGTGCTGCTGATCGTCAGCCACGACCGCGAGCTGCTCCGGCACGTCGACCAGATCGCCGACCTCCGGGACGGCGAAGTCACCTGGTACGGGGGCAACTTCGAGGAGTACGAACGCACCCTCGCGGCCCAGCAGGAGACGGCCGAGCGGCTGCTGCGCAACGCCGAGGCCGACGTCCGGCGCCAGAAGCGGGACTTGGCCGACGCCCGCATCCGGCTGGACCGCAGCGCCGCGTACGGCAAGAAGCGCTCGGTCACCCGCAACGACCCGCACATCTTCGCCGGGATGCTCAAGCGCAAGGGCCAGGAGACGGCCGGCCGCCTCCAGGGCATGCACACCGAGCGCCTGGAGGAGGCCAAGGCCCGGCTCGACGCGGCCGAGGAGGCCGTCCGGGACGACGCCGAGATCCGGATCGACCTGCCGCGCACCGCCGTCCCGGCCGGGCGCACCGTGCTCACCCTGGACAGGGTCCGGCTGCCCCACGGCACCACCGCCGACCTCGACCTGCGCGGGCCCGAGCGGATCGCCCTGGTCGGCCGCAACGGCGCCGGCAAGACGACGCTGCTGCGCACCATCGCGGGCGAACTCGCCCCGCCGGCGGGAGAGGTCATCACCCCGGTGCCGCTGCGGCACCTCCCGCAGCGGCTCGACCTGCTGGACGAGGAGCGCTCCGTCGTGGAGAACGTCAAGCTGTTCGCCCCCACCGCAGGGGACAACGCGGTCCGCGCCCGGCTCGCCCGCTTCCTGTTCCGCGGCGCCCGGGCCGACCAGCCCGCCGCCACGCTCTCCGGCGGCGAGCGGTTCCGGGCGACGCTGGCCGCCCTGCTGCTGGCCGACCCGCCGCCGCAGCTGCTGCTGCTCGACGAGCCGACCAACAACCTGGACCTCGCCAGCGTCCGCCAGCTCACCCAGGCGCTGTCCGCGTACCGGGGCGCGCTGATCGTGGCCAGCCACGACCTGCCGTTCCTGCGCGGCCTGGGCCTCACCCGGTGGCTGGAGCTGGACGGCGAACTGCGGACGGTGGAGCCGATGTAGCGCCTACTGCTGCTCCTGCCGTTACTGCTCCTGGTCGTTCTCGGCGTTCCCCTGGTCGCCCTGGTCGCCGTGGTCGCCCTGGCTGCTTTGGTTGCCTTGGGCGTCCTCGGTGAGCATCCGGCGGGCCGTGCTCAGGGCCGAGTCCCTGAGCGCGGTCAGCTCGTCCGGGGTGAAGACCGGTGTGCGGACGTTCGGCGGGATGCCCGGGCCGTCGAAGGTGCCGCCGTTCCTGGTCAGGTACTTCTCGTTCGGCAGGACGGCCATGAAGTCCGGCGAGAGCGACTTGATCATGATGTCGGAGAAGACGCCCTGGGTGTTCTCGCCGACCCGGAGCACCCGCGGGGAGCGGCCCGTCATGGCCTGGGTGAAGGTCTCCGCGGCGCTGGTGGAGATCGAGGAGGTGAGCACCGCCACCGGCCCGGTGAAGTGCCCGCCCGCCGACGGCCGTACGGTGATCGGCTCGGGCCGGGTGAACTTCGTCGGGTCGGCCGGGTCGTTGCGCGCCACCTTCCGGTAGGCGACGTACGGGCGGTCGGTGAGCCGGGCGGCGATGTGCAGCCCGAGCGCGTCCGAGCCGCCGCCGTTCAGCCGCACGTCGACGACCAGGCCGGTGGGCCGGTCAGGGCCGGCCAGCACGGCGTCCAGCGCCCGGTCCAGCTCGTCGACCTGGCTCCGGAAGTCGCCGTCGGTGTAGCCGTCGAAGCTGCTCACCCGGAGGTAGCCGAGGCCGTCCGGGAGCCGGCCCACGCCGAGCCGGCCGCCGGCGAACTGCTGCTCCGGGCCGGTGAGCTGGGCGGCCGAGGCCTGCAGGGCCCGCGCGGTCAGTTCCGGGGTCTGCACCGTCGAATCCGGCCGCTGCCCGCCGAAGACCTCCTTGGCGTGCCCGTCGACCACCCGGGCCAGCCCGGTGTGCGCGTCGCCGAGCGGGCCGAGCATGTCCGTGAAGACGTCCTGCAGCCGGTCGGCGGTCGTCGCCGGGGTGATCGTGGGCCGCTTCTCGTCCCGGACGGCGTGCCAGTCGATGCCCTTGGCGGCGAAGAACGGGTAGTTCTCCTCGAAGTCCTCCCAGAACCGGTCGAAGACCGCGAGCGGGTCGTTCGGAGCCGGCCGCGCGCACAGCGGCGGCAGGGCGTCCAGGCGGGTGAGCGACTTGGTGCCGACCCCGCTCTCCTCGCGTTCCACGGCCCGGTTCCGGCCCTTGGGGGTGAGCGTCATGGCGAGGTTGCCCACGGTGTAGCGGGTGGTGCCGTCCGGGCCGGGCTCCGAGGCCTGCGTCCCGGTGACCCACCCGGGCAGGCAGCTGTGCGCGGTCACGTCGTAGGTGGTGACCCGGCCCCCGGAGACCGCGATCAGCAGGCCGTAGCCCTCCGTCCGCCAGACCCCCTCCAACGGGTTCCCCCGCCCTTCCCGCGCCGCGGCCGCCCCCGGTGCCGCCAGCCCCACCGCCGTCGCGAGGGCCACTGCCGCGGCCGCGGCCCGGCCGACGCCGCTTCCGGTCCTGCTGCGCGCCGTTCCCGCCGTGCGCGTCATCCCTGACCTGCGTGCCATTCCTGACCTGCGTGTCATCTCCGGCCTCCGCCGAAACCCCGGTCTCCCCCGCGGAACCCCTCCGCCACCGCTCCCCGTCGACGCTACGGCCGGCCCCACCGCCCGGGCGTCATCCGACGAGCCGCACCCGCTTCCTCCTCCGGGCGCACCGGCTTCCTTCTCCGGGCCGACCCGGAGCCGGGCGCAATGGTCCTCGACGGTCTCGACAGCGACCGTTTTGACTGCGGGTGAAAAACCGCCGTCCGCGGTCCCAACTACCCGTCGCTCCAGTACCATCGGCGGCATGCCTGCGCTCACCATCGAGTACACGGAGCACGAGCTCGCCGCGATCCGCGAGGCCGCCGCCGCGGACGGCAAGACCGTGAAGGCCTACGTCCACGACCTGAGCGTGCGCGAGCAGCAGCGCCGGGTCTTCGTGGACCACGCGGTGGCGTTCTGGAAGGCGCACCGGGCCGAGTTCGACGCCGCGTTCCCCGAGGACGCGCCCGCCGCGTGAGCGACGGGGGAGCGTGGACTCCCGGGGCTATGCCTGCGGCGTCGACCGCAGCCTTCCCGCGATCCGCGTCCCGAGCCGGTCCAGCCCGACGACGAGTGCGGCGAGCGCCACGAACTCGACGGTCAGCAGGGCTATCTGGCCCCAGACGTAGCCGTAGCCCTTGGTGGTCGGGTCGAAGAAGAAGTACGGGTAGGGCATCGGGTAGTCGTCGAACAGCGCGTTGCGGGTGAGCACGATCGCCGCGTAGCCGAGCGGGAAGCCCAGCCAGAGCGGGATGTCCTTCCACGCCGAGGCGTTGCGCGGCTTGAGCACCAGCCAGTCGGCGATCACCATCACCGGCGTCACGTAGTGCAGGAAGAACGACGACCAGTGCGCCAGCTTGTCCGGCCCGCTGACCAGCCCGGGCAGCGGGTTGGCGCCGTGTTCGAGCAGGATGTGCGAGACCAGCCCGGTGATCAGGATGTACAGCGTGGCGGCGCCGCGCAGCCGGGGCGCGGGCGCGTCCACGGTGCCGCGCTTGAGCATCCAGTACACCGCGCCGATGAAGTAGCCGAACACGATCACGTTGCTCTGCACGGTGAAGTAGACCAGCGGCGCGGTCCCGAGGGTCAGGCCGAGGCCCGCCGAGAGCACGATGCCCATGCGCCACCAGAGCGCGGGTCGGGTCCGGACTGTCATGCGGCCACCAGTTCGTTCCAGGCGATACGGGAGGTATCGGACGTCGAGGGGGAAACCCGCACTCTACTCGCTGGTACCGATCGGATGGAATCCACGTTCGAGGCGCTCGGGCGGACCGGGGGCACGGGTGATGGCCGTGGTGGATCCTGAGCAGGCGTCAGCCCGGCAGCACGAAGCCCGACTCGTACGCCGCGATGACCGCCTGGGTGCGGTCCCGCGCGCCCAGCTTGGCCAGCACGCTGCCGACGTGCGTCTTCACCGTCTCCTGGCTCACCACCAGCTGCCGCGCGATCTCGCCGTTGTTGAGCCCGGTGGCCATCAGCCGCAGCACCTGCCCCTCCCGCTCGGTCAGCCGCCCGATCGACCCCCGGTCGCCCGACCCGGCCTCCCGGCGCCGGTCCGCGCCGTGGCGCAGCGCGAGGTCGCGGACGGCCGCCGGGAACAGCAGCGAGTCGCCGCGCGCGACCAGCCGCACCGCCTGCACCATCTCCTCCGCCCGGGCCCGCTTCAGCAGGAACCCGGCGGCGCCCGCGCGCAGCGCGTCGTACACGTGGTCGTCGTGCTCGAAGGTGGTGACCACCAGGATGCGCGGCGGCGGGGCCATCCCGTTGACCAGCTGTTCGGTGGCCCGGATGCCGTCGATGCCGGGCATCCGGACGTCCATCAGCACCACGTCCGGGCGCAGTTCGCGCACCAGTGGGACGACCTCGGCCCCGTCGGCGGCCTCGCCGACCACGGTGAGGTCCGGTTCGCTGTCGATCACCACCCGCAGGCCCAGGCGGACCAGCCGCTCGTCGTCCGCGATCACCACCCGGATGCCGTCGGCGCCCTGCCGTGCACCCTCGTCCACGGCGTCGTACCCCATCTCGTTCATGTCCTCGTTCACGTCGTCCCTCCCACCGGCAGCCAGACGGCCAGCCGCCACGTCGTTCCGTCCCCGTCCGGCCCCGCCGCGCTGCCGCCGTGCAGGGCCGCCGCCCGCTCGCCGATCCCGCGCAGCCCGCGCCCGCCGCCGGGGCGGCTCGGCCGGGCGGGGCCGAGCGGATTGGTCAGGTCGATCTCCAGCCGGCCGTCGGCGAGCCGGACCCGCAGCCCGGCCGGGGCGGGCCCGGCGTGGCGCAGCACATTCGTCAGGCCCTCCTGCACGATCCGGTACGCCTCGCGGGAGACCGGCTCGGGCAGGCCGGCCAGCCCGGGCGCCAGCTCGGCGTCCACCGCCACCCCGGCGCGGCCGAGCTGGCGCAGCAGGTCGTCCAGCCCGGCGAGGGTCGGCCCGGCGGGTCCGGCGGCCTCCGGGCCCTCCTCGCGCAACAGCCCCAGTACGGCGTCGAGTTCGGCGACGGCCGCCCGGGCGGTCTCCTCGATCGCCGCGAGCGCCTCGGCGGCGAAGTCCGGGTTGCTGCGCAGCACCCGGGCGGCGGCCGAGGCCTGGATGCCGACGGCGCTGAGCGCGTGGCCGACCGAGTCGTGCAGCTCGCGGGCCAGCCGGTTGCGCTGGGCGAGCACGGTGGCCCGGCGCTCGGCGACGGCCACCCGCTCCTCCGGGGTCGGGCCGAGCAGGGCGGGCGCCCAGCGGGCGAGCAGCGCGCCGCAGACGGCGTTGGTGCCGACGATCAGCAGCAGAACGCCGAGGCCGAGGGCCGGGCCGGTGACCAGCCAGCCGGGGAAGTGCCGCTCCCACATCCGGACGAACTCCCTGGTCCCCGCGAAGCCGCAGACCAGCACCACCGCGAACGGGGTGCCCGCCAGCGTCATCCCGGCGACCACCCCGCCGAACAGGACGTGCAGCACGTACCAGAGCGCGGTGCGCCACCGGGCGCCCCAGGAGCGGGCCGGCCCGGTGGCCAGCTCCTCCGGCCGGGCCGCCGAGCACAGCGCCCGCGCCGCCGCGCCCTCCAGCCCCCGCACCATCGGCACCAGCGCGGTGACGGCGGCCATCGGCAGCGAGGTGAGCAACGACAGGACGTACAGCAGCAGTTGGCGTCCGGGCGACTGGTTCGGGTTGAGCGCCCCGTACAGCACCACCGACAGCATCCAGTACGGCATCAGCAGCGCGCCGCCCAGCACCAGGTGCACCCAGCGCAGCCGGGCCCGCCGGCCGACCGCCGCCCCCGCCGCACGCCGCAGGCGGACGCCCACCTCTCCCGTACGCCGCAGTCGCATGCCCACCCCCGTGATCACCCGCGCGACTCTACGGCAGCGGCGCGCCGGAGGGTGCCGCGTTCGGTGAGCGCGACCGCCCCGACCGCCAGGACCAGCACCGCGGCCACCACCTGGGCGCCCTGGACCAGGGGCGTCAGCCCGGGGACGGCCGTCCGCAGCTCGGTCACCCGGGTCGTCGTCGCCCCGAAGGCCACCAACTGCCAGGCGCCCCAGCCGAACAGCGAACCGGCCGCCGTCCAGACCGCCAGCAGCGGCCCGAGCAGCCGGCGCCCCGGACGGAACCGGAAGACCAGGACCAGCAGCGCCGCCGCCGCGGCCACCGCCATCACCGCGGTCACCCCGTTCATCACCGCCACGCCCCGGGACCGGCCGTCCACCAGGTCCTGCGGCACTCCGGCGGTGCCGCCCAGCGCCCAGTAGACCCGGGCCGCCGCGACACCCGCGGCGAGCAGCGCGGCAACGCAGGCGAGGACGCGCTGCACGGTCAGGGTGGGGGAGTCCGGCAGGTCGCCGATCCGCTCCCGCAGCAGCCCGGCCCAGCGCCGGCGGGCGTACAGCACGAAGGCGGTGATCAGCGCGAGGCCCTGGACGGCGAAGCCGCCGTACACGACGGGGAAGACCCAGCCGCCGAGGCCCTTGTCGTCCGGGTCGGCGCTCTCCGGCCCCAGGACCAGGAGGCTCAGCAGGTACAGCGGCAGCGCGACCAGGATCGTGCCGAGCAGACCGGTCGCCACCCACATCGGGAACGCCACCAGCCCGGCCGGCGCCCGCCGCCCCCACGGCCGGACGAACGCCAGCGCCAGGGCCACGGCGATCGCGTCCATGCCGAAGGTCAGCAGGTTCACCAGCCACAGCCGGTCCATCTCGCCGGGATCGCCCGCCCCCACCGGATGCCCGGTCAGCCACAGCAGCTTCAGCGTCAGGTACGGCCCGGTCGCCGCCACCGCCGTCCACGCCGCCCCGGCCCGCACCACGTGCTCGTTGATCCTCATGCCCCCACGGTCCCGCCGGGCCGGGCGCCGGGGCCTCCGCCGGGGGCGCGATCCCGCTCCCCCTGGCGGGGGATCTCGGCGGGCGGGGGCTCCTCCGGGGGGTCCTCTCCGGGCGGCGGGCTCCGGCCTCAGGCCATCCGGTGGATCACCCGGTCCTCCTCGTCGGTGCGGCCGTCCGGGTCGGCGACCAGCCCGAGCCGCTCGGCGAGCCGGCGCGAGGGCAGGTTGTCCGCGTGGATCAGGGCGACCACCGGGACCCCGGGGTGGCGCGGCAGCGCCTCCGCCATCGCCGCCCGGGCCGCCTCCGCCGCGTACCCGAGGCCCCAGGCGGACGGCCGGAACCGGTAGTAGAGGTTGAACACCCGCTCCCCGTCCAGGGTGTGCAGGTAGAGCCCGGCGAACCCGATCACCGTCCCCGGGTCCTCCCGGGTGGCGACGGCGCAGTACCCCACCCCGTCCCGCACCCAGTCGGCGACGAACCCGTCCAGCATCTCCCGCGCCTGGACGAGCTCCCGCTGCGGCCCGTGCGGGTTGTACCGGTTGGTCTCCGGATCCCCGTGGATCGCGAACACCGCCCCCACGTCCCCCTCCCGCGGCCGCGTCAGCACCAGCCGCTCGGAGACGGCGACGACGGTGCGGTCGGTGTGGTCGGTACGGTCGGTGGTGGTGGTGGTGGTGCTCATGGTGCTCCCCCGTGTCTCACGTAATAGGTCCATCGCAAGATAGACCATTACCCCGACACCCGCCCGCCCATTTCCGCCCGCTACAGGATCGGCTCACACCCGATCGCCTGGCCGCCGGCCGTGAGGAACTGCTTCCAGGCCTCGTCGGAGGTGGAGAACAGGTGCCCCAGGTGCCTGATCGCGCCGATCCGGAAGTAGACGGGGCGACCGTGGCAGGTCACCACGATCTCGTCCCGGGGGAGGGACCCCACCCAGCGGGCACGGCCGAACGCCGGCCTGGTGTCCCGCTCGGTGGCCTCCGGCCGGAGCCGGGACTCGGTGGCGATGACGAGGGAAGAGGTGCTCCCGTGCGCATCCTCAGGCGTGATCTCGCAGGTCCACAGGGGATCGGATCCGACGGTCACGGCCTCCCTGTAGCGCTTGTCGGGCGAGCGCTGGACGGAGACCCCCGGCAGGCCGCAGACCGCGTCGCCGTCGAGCTCCCGCTCGGTGGCGGCCGGGGCCAGCTCGTGCAGGACGGGCAGCGGCGCCTTGCCGCAACCGCGCTGGTCCGCGATGCGGTCGGCCGCCGACACGGCGAGCCGGGCGAGCTTCAGCGGGTCGGGATCCTTCCCGGAGTACGCGGTGACCCTGGCCCAGAGCCCGTTGGGGCAGCCCTCGGGGAGCAGTGCCCACGCCTCGTCGCCACGGACGGCGCCGACCGCGCCACCGTTCGCCGAGGCGGCGAACGTCCGGGCGCCGGGAGGGATCGGGAGGTGGAACACATCCTTGCTCTCGCCGAGGGACACCCGGATGTTCCGGTCGTCGCCGAACATCCCGCCGGCCACCTGCACGGTGCAGACCGCCGTGCCGCGGCTGACGTTCCCCTCGTACGGCTCCGCGCTGACCTTGCCCGACCCGAGCGCTTCGTTCACCGCCCGTGAGCTCACCACCTCGTCGCACACGCTGTCCGGCCCGAACCTGTTGGTCATGTCGTCCGCCAGCAGCGCCCACCCGGCGACCCCCAGCCCGGCCACCAGCCCGACCGCCGCCACTGCCATGACCCCGGCCCGCACCCGCAGCCCCCGGGTGGTGAACCCCCGCCGGTCGAGCGCCGCGTCCATCCGCCCGACGGTGCCGTTGGTGGAGCCGTTCTTGTCTTCCATGGTGTGTCGTTCCCCGGTTGCTGCTCGGTCGGTCGGATTCAGGCGTGCTCCTGCGGGCGGCCGGTCGTCAACCGGCCGCCCGCAGGAGGGGAGGCGTCACAGGATCGGCTCACAGCCGATCGCCTTGCCGCCGGCGGTGAGGAACTGGCGCACCAGGTCGTCCTGGTCGGGGAAGAGGTAGCGCTTCTCAAGCTGAGAGGAGTACCCGCCGGTGACGGTGAAGAAGACGTCCTTGCCCTGACAGCTCGTGACGAGCGTTCCGCCGGCCACCCACTGGGCCCGACCCAGATCGGAGGCCGTACCGTTCTTCCGACCCAGGGCGGTTGTCTGCGGCTCGGTGGTGATCGCGAACTGCTGCACCCGGCTATCGCGTCGCGGGTCCCCGCCGATCGTGCAGGACCAGATCGGGGCGGTGGCGGTGGTGACCTGCTGTGGCATGCGCCACCGGGCCTCGGGGTTCTTCGCGGGTGCGAACCCCGGCAGGCCGCAGAGATTGGCCCAGTCCGGGGCCGAATCGATGCCCTTCGCCGACAGGCTCGCCGGTGCCGGGGGTACCCCGTTGCCGCATCCGCGCGCCTTGGCCACGTCGTTGGCGAGGGCTACGGCCAGCCGGGCCCTGGTCTCGTCCTGGCCGGTCTCACTGGTGCGGACCTCGGCGCGAACGCCCTTCTCGCACCCCTCGGGGAGTACGGCCCATGCGACGTCCGGCGTCACCGAACCGGCAGAGTCACCGGAGAACAGCCGGGCGTCCGAGGAGGCCAACGCGCCCGGACCGTCATCGGTGTTGTGGGTGATGGTGAACTGCGCGACCGCCGTGGAGGTCTGGAA
Organism: Kitasatospora sp. NPDC001119; assembly: GCF_053598475.1. Taxonomy (NCBI): domain Bacteria; kingdom Bacillati; phylum Actinomycetota; class Actinomycetes; order Kitasatosporales; family Streptomycetaceae; genus Kitasatospora; species Kitasatospora sp. NPDC001119. Next base: position 127,497 of record NZ_JBSFKI010000018.1, on the reverse strand, counting down.
CAGGCCGGAAGTGACCCTGGCGGTGCAAGTGTTCCCGGTGTAGTCCTCCGTGGCGGAGTAGCGACCCTTGCTCTCACTGATCCGCCCCGACCCCAACAGGTGGTGCACCTGGTCCGCGGTGACCGCTCCGTCGCACACACTGTCCGGCCCGCCGAGGTTCGTCAGCCGGTACAGCCCGAACCCCGCCGCCCCTACCGGAACGAGGGAGAACGCCAGGAGTACGACCGCCAGCCGTACCCGCAGCCCCCGCGTGGTGAACCCCCGCCGGTCGAGCGCCGCATCGACGCGCCCGGCCAGGCCTGCGGTGGAGCCGTCAGGCCTGTCGTCGTCCTTGTTGTCCACGATGTGCTGTCCCCTGTGTGTTGCTCGGCCGACTGGATCGGTGCGGGCGGCCGGTTGGGAACCGGCCGCCCGCAGAGAGGTCAGAGGATCGGCTCGCAGCCGATCGCCTTGGCACCGGCGGTGAGGAACTGCTTCCAGGCGGAATCGCTGTCCGGTACGAGGTCCCGGAAGCCGTTGACTTCCATCCGGAAGTAGGTCGGCCGGCCCTGGCAAGTCGTCGTCATCTCGTCGGGCTTCACCCAGCGAGCTCGGCCGATCCCCGGTTCGTCCTTCGGGGTTGTCGCGGTCAGGAGGCGGGGCTCGGTGCCGACAGTGAAGGTGATCGAGGACCTCGGGTTCGCGTCCGAGTGGATGAGACAGGCCCACAGCGGGTCGGTCGCGGTGGTCACGGTCTCCCGGAAGGCCGGGCCGCCGGGGGTGGTGGGCATGGTGAGCCCGGGCAGACCGCAGACGGTGCTGCGGTCGAGGTCGCGGTCCTTTCCGGCATCGGAGAGTTGGTGCGGCGCGGGCGTGGGCGACGTGCCGCACCCCTGTTGTGACGCGATGCGGTCGGCCGTCGACGCGGCGAGTGCGGCGAGCTTCTCGGCCCCGGGCCGTTCACCGCGGTCCGCTCTGACGGTGACCCGCTGCCCACTGCCGCACGCCTCGGGAAGCAGTGCCCAGGCCCGGTGGTCGAAGGCCGCGCCGGACGCTCCACCGTTGGCCGAAGCGGCGAACAGCCGGGCCTCCGAGTCGTTCGCGACGACGGAGAGGTCGCTGTTCTTGCGCAGCTCCACGGTGACTGACCGTTCGTTGCCGAAGACCCCGGAACTCACCTTCGCCATGCAGAAGGCGGATCCGCTGCGCAAGTGCCCGTCGCCGAACGCCTGATCGCTGACCTTGCCCGGCCCGAGTACGTCGTTCAGCAAATCCGCGCTCACGGTACTGTCGCACACGCTGTCCGGTCCGAAGGCATTGGTCAGGTTGTCCGCGAGGAACACCCCGGCCCCGGCCACGACCGCCGTCACCGCCACCACGGTGACCGCCGCCCGTACCCGCAGCGGCCGGGTCGTGAACCCCCGCCGGTCGAGCGCCGCGTCCAGGCGCTCGCTGACGGTCTTCTCGTCGCCGGGCTGATCGGCGGCGTGCTGAGTCTTCTTCATCTCAGCGTCCACCCAGCGCATTGCGGTACGTCTGGTTGACGCCTGTCCCGTAGCTATCGGACACATCGTGCAGGAGCTTCTGGGGCACACCGGCAGTCGAAGCGATCTCCGCGTTGGTGAGACCGGCCTCTTCGGCCTTTGTGACGATCATCTGCTTCAGCTGGTTCTCTCCGGAATTGAACATCTTGGACAGGTCTGCCTGTGTCTCCTGGTCCTGCTTGCTGTTGAGCCCGTTCGCCCATTCCGACGTACCGACATCGACCATGCGCTGGACGTAGTCACCCACAACCGGTACGGGAGTCAGGGGCGTGCCGATGAGGTGGTAGTTCATCTTCGCTTGCCAGTTGTTCTGGAACACCACGTCGTCATGGTGACGGGTCATGACGTCCGACTGCGTGCCACTGAGTGCCCCCAGGACCTGGCCGGCCTCTCGCACATAGCCCTCGATACCGGCGTTGGGGTGCCCGGTTTGATCCATCCTGAAGGTGTCAGCGGGGTAGGCGTCGAGCCGCCGGGCCATTTCCTGGCTCTCGGCGTAGTGGATCGCCCTGAACGCCTCAGGGTCATCGGACACTCCTCGGATGACCCGGATGAGACGATCTCGGTCGATGACCAATCCGCTGGTCTCGGAGTGCCCGTTGACCTCCTTGCCGATGATCTCGTACGTGTCGGCCGCGTAGTCGGCGATCATGTTGCCGAACGGTCGGCGCAGTCCGACCGGGAGCTCGGTCACATGCCCGGCGGAGTCGCCCCCGAAGTGGGTGATCGTGTCGGACATGATGCGCGCCATCGCCGCGTCGTGCGGGCGGACGGGCGGCTGGTTGCCGTTCGGATCACGACCGGTGGTTGCGGCCTCCAAGGCGTCGCCGAACGCGCCGCGGGAGTTGTTGCGTGCGACCGGGTCCAACTGGTTGTGCTCGTAGCCCTGGTTGGGCCACTGGCGGGCTTTGAGCAGGTAGTCGAGGTTCTTGTTGGCTGCGGGGTCGAGGAAGTCCTTCGAGGCCTCGGGGTTGCGGCTCATGGCCTGCATGAGGTCCCGCATCGGATCGCCCTGGTGGCCAGTGGCGTTGCTCCAGTCCGGGCCCCACAAGTCCGCGCCCTTGAGCTTGCTGCCGCGCTCGTAGTCGACCAGGTCGGTGCCTACCTTGGTCAGGAAACCCTTGTCGAAGCTGCCCTTGGCGTTGAGCAGCGCCGTCAGTGCCGGGTAGTTGTCGTTGTATCCCGCCGCGGACCCCCCGGGGCGGCGGGCGGCGGCCAGCAGCCCGTCCTCCCAGGCTTTGCCCATCCCTCCGTCACGGGTGGCCGTGGCCAGGGCCACGGACAGGTTGCCGTAGACATCCTGGTAGCCCTTGGCGTTGCGGCTGCCGTGGGCGAGGTCGTCGTAGACCTTGCTGTACTCCAGCAGGGCGTCGGGGCCGGTCTTTCCGCCGTAGTTGAGGCCGTTGAGCAGGGTGGTGGAGAAGTCCTTGTTCTCCGCATTGGCGGCCATGAGGGCCTGCAGCTGCTTGAGCTGGTCGTCGGAGAGGCTGCCGGCCTTGGCCATGAGGTCCTTGGCCCGGTTGGCGTCGGCGACCGGGCCGCCACCGTAGGGGGTGGGGTTGAAGGACGTGGTGCTGGTACCGATGTCGCCCTGGAGCGCGACGCTTGCCCGTTGGTCTGCGGCGGCGGCCTTCTCGACGGCCTTCGTCAACCGGGCCGCGATGGCCTCCGCCTTGGCCCTCAGCCCCTGGGCCAGCTTCTCGCCATCGGTGTCGTTCCGAGCCTCCTTCGGCAGGGTCCAGTTGACCTGGCCGTCTGCGGAGACGGTCATGTTCTCGGTTTGCGCGTCATGGATGGCCGTGTCGAGGTCGCGTCGGGCGGCGGTGAAGTCCTCGGCGGCGGTCTTCATGATCGCGGCGAGGGCGGTGGCGACGGCAGAGGCCTGCTTGAAGTCGCCGTCCATGCCCTGCATGGCCGTCGTCGCCGCGTCGGCGGCATCGCCCTTCCAGCCGGCCCGCTGGGCGGTGCTGGTGAGGTCCTTGGTGACCCGGCCGTCCAGAGCGGTGAGGGCCTTGGCCACGCCGGCCCAGGCCTCCGCGGCGTCGCTGACCCCGGAGAAGTCGGCCTCGTGCAGTTCCTTGAAGGACACCATCTGTGCTTTCCCCTCTCCTGGCTAGCGGGTCGCGCCGAGGTCGGCGGCGGTCCTGGCCTCGTTGTCGCCGTAGAACCGCTGGGTCTTGTCGAGGTTCGCGGCGGTGCTGCCGAGCTTGTCGTGCAGGGTCTTGCACTGCTGCAGCCACCGTTCGGTGCTGCCGGTGAGGGCACCGCCGAAGGAGAAGCCCCGGATCTTGGTCGACGCGGTGCTCGCGTACTCGGTGAGGCTGTGCGCGCCGGGGCCGGCCTTGCCGTTGGCGCTGTCGAGGTCGGTGGCGATCTGCCGCGCTATTCCGGCCGAGGCGTTGAGCTCGTGCGGGGTGTCCAGCTGGGTGGTGCCGAGGGCGGGCGGGATCAGTACGGGGTTGACACCGTTGGGCGGGGCCGGATTGGAGTACGGCGACTTCGCCGGGTACGTGGACGCCAGGCTCGGCACCGGGTCCTTGGCCGGTGCGACCGGTCCGGTGACGAAGTTCGGGTTACCCATGTGCGCGGAATCCTCCCCAATCGGCAAAGCGGCCGCTCCCCTGCGGCATGACGACCGTACAGGGAGCCTCCGTCAGTGCACCGACCCACCCTCCGTGATTCCGTGGGCGCGGGGAGTGGCCGGGTTCACCGGGCCTGGGTCGAGGGGGAATTGGCGGCTCGGCGCGAGGCTGGAGGTCTTGTTACCGGCGGGTCGCTTGCCTATCATCCCGAGTGTGACAGCTTTACTGTCAAACCCGTCGGGAAGGGTTCAGCAGCCAGTGGGTGACGCGAGCAGGGCGCCGGAGGCCGGGGGGCCGTTGGCGGGTGTGCGGGTGGTGGAGCTCGCCGGGATCGGGCCGGGGCCGTTCGCGGCGATGCTGCTGGGGGACCTCGGGGCGGACGTGGTGCGGGTGGACCGGCCGGAGCCGTCGCCGCTCGGTACGGACCCGGCGTACGACCTCAGCAACCGCAACAAGCGTTCGGTGCTGATCGACCTGAAGTCCCCGGAGGGCCCCGGGCGGGTGCTGGACCTGGTCGAGCGGGCGGACCTGCTGATCGAGGGCTACCGGCCGGGCGTCGCGGAGCGGCTCGGGGTCGGCCCCGAGGCGTGCCTGGCGCGCAATCCGGCGCTGGTGTACGGGCGGATGACCGGCTGGGGGCAGCGCGGCCCCCGGGCGGCGACGGCCGGGCACGACCTCGGGTACGCGGCGGTCGCCGGGGTGCTCGGGATGGTGGCGGCGCCGGGCGGGGCCGAGGAGGCCCCCGGTATCCCGGCCAACCTGCTGGGCGACTACGCGGGCGGCTCGCTCTACCTGGTCGTCGGCCTGCTCGCCGGGCTGCACCACGCCCGCGCCACCGGCGCCGGGCAGGTGGTCGACGCCGCGATCGTGGACGGCGCGGCGCACCTCGGCTCCATGCTGTGGGGCCTGCTCGCGGCCGGCCACTGGCAGGACCGCCGGGGCGTCAACCTGCTGGACGGCGGCGCGCCCTTCTACGCGGTGTACCGGGCGGCCGACGGCGGTCACCTGGCCGTCGGCGCGCTGGAGCCGCGCTTCTACGCGGAGTTCGCCCGGCTGCTGGAGCTGGGCCCGGACGCGCCCGGCCAGTACGACCCGGCCCGCTGGCCCGAACTGCGCGCCCTGATCGCCGCCCGCTTCGCCACCCGGACCAGGGCCGAGTGGGAGGCCGTCTTCGCGGGCTCCGACGCCTGCGTGGAGCCTGTCCTGACGATGCGTCAGGCATCGGCGGACGCCCACCTGTCGGCGCGCGGGACGTACGTCGAGGCGGACGGCGTCACCCAGCCGGCCCCCGCCCCGCGCTTCTCCGCCACCCCGGGCGCCCTGCGCCGCCCGCCGGCCCGGCCGGGCGCGGACACCGCCGAGGTGGCCCGGGACTGGGGCGTCCCCGCTCTCGATCCTGACGTACCGGCCCCAGGGGTCGGCGGCACCTTCCCCAACTCCACGGCAGAGCAAGGAGAGTAGCGTTGCAGCGCGAGATCTTCACCGAGCAGCACGACGACTTCCGGGCCACCGTGCGGGCCTTCCTGGCCAAGGAGGTGCTGCCGCACTACGACCGCTGGGAGAAGGCCGGCATCGTCGACCGCTCCGCCTGGCTCGCGGCCGGCCGCCAGGGCCTGCTCGGCCTGGCCGTCCCCGAGGAGTACGGCGGTGGCGGCACCCCCGACTTCCGCTACGCCGCCGTACTGGCCGAGGAGTTCGCCCGGGCCGGCGCGTCCGGACTGGCGATCGGCCTGCACAACGACATCATCGGCCCGTACCTCACCTCGCTCGCCACCGAGGAGCAGAAGCGCCGCTGGCTGCCCGGCTTCTGCTCGGGCGAGCTGATCACCGCGATCGCGATGACCGAGCCCGGCACCGGCTCCGACCTCCAGGGCATCCGCACCCAGGCGGTCGACCAGGGGGACCACTTCCTGCTCAACGGCGCCAAGACCTTCATCTCCAACGGCATCCTCGCCGACCTGGTGATCGTGGTCGCCCGCACCACCCCCGAGGGCGGCGCCCACGGGCTGAGCCTGCTGGCCGTCGAGCGCGGCACGCCCGGTTTCGAGCGCGGCCGCAACCTCGACAAGATCGGCCAGAAGGCCCAGGACACCGCCGAGTTGTTCTTCGAGGACGTCCGGGTGCCGAAGGAGAACCTGATCGGCGAGCTCAACGGCGGCTTCGTCCACCTGATGCAGAACCTCGCCCAGGAGCGGCTCACCATCGCCGCCGCGGCGATCGCCGGCGCCGAGTACCTGGTCGAGATCACCACCGACTACGTCAAGCAGCGCGAGGCCTTCGGCCGTCCGCTCGCCAAACTCCAGCACGTCCGCTTCGAGATCGCCGAACTGGCCACCGAGTGCGCCGTCACCCGCGCCTTCGTGGACCGCTGCATCACTGAGCACAACCGCTGGGCGCTCACCCCGGCGGACGCCTCGATGGCCAAGTGGTGGGCCACCGAACTGCAGAAGCGCACCGCCGACCGCTGTCTCCAACTGCACGGCGGCTACGGCTACATGAGCGAGTTCCCGGTCGCCCGGGCGTTCACCGACGGCCGCATCCAGACCATCTACGGCGGTACCACCGAGATCATGAAGGAGATCGTGGGCCGCTCCATCCTCGGCTGAGCGCCTCCGTCCTTCCGAGCCCCCAGAGTCCCCGCCCCGAACAAGCCCCCCGCCCCGAAAACCCGCTGAAAGGCGTTCCCACCGTGACCACCGAAGCGTACGTCTACGACGCGATCCGCACCCCGCGCGGCCGGGGCAAGGCCACCGGCTCGCTGCACGGCACCAAGCCGATCGACCTGGTCGTCGGCCTGATCCACGAACTGCGCGGCCGCTACCCCGGGTTGGACCCGGCCGCGATCGACGACATCGTGCTCGGCGTGGTCAGCCCGGTCGGCGACCAGGGCTCCGACATCGCCCGGATCGCGGCCATCGCGGCCGGCCTGCCCGACACCGTCGCCGGCGTCCAGGAGAACCGCTTCTGTGCCTCCGGCCTGGAAGCCGTCAACCTGGCCGCCGCCAAGGTCCGTTCCGGCTGGGAGGACCTGGTCCTGGCCGGCGGCGTGGAGTCGATGTCCCGGGTGAAGATGGCCTCCGACGGCGGCGCCTGGTTCGCCGACCCGATGACCGCGTACGAGACCGATTTCGCCCCGCAGGGCATCGGCGCCGACCTCATCGCCACCATCGAGGGCTTCTCCCGCACCGACGTGGACGCCTTCGCCGCCGAGTCCCAGGCCCGCGCCGCCAAGGCCCAGGCGGACGGCCTGTTCGACCGCTCGGTCGTCCCGGTGCGCGACCGCAACGGCCTGGTCGTGCTGGAGCGCGACGAGTTCATCCGCCCCGGCACCACCGTCGAGACCCTGGCCGGCCTCAAGCCGTCCTTCGCCGGCATCGGCGAGGCCGGCGGCTTCGACGCCGTCGCCCTCCAGAAGTACCACTGGGTCGAGGCCATCGACCACGTCCACCACGCGGGCAACTCCTCCGGCATCGTGGACGGTGCCGCGCTGGTGGCCATCGGCAACCGCGAGGTCGGCGAGCGGTACGGGCTGCGCCCGCGCGCCCGGATCGTCTCCGCCGCCGTCTCCGGCTCCGAGCCGACCATCATGCTCACCGGCCCCGCCCCGGCCACCCGCAAGGCGCTCGCCAAGGCCGGGCTCACCGCCGCCGACATCGACCTGGTCGAGATCAACGAGGCCTTCGCCGCGGTCGCCCTCCGCTTCATCCGCGAACTCGGCTTCCGCCACGACCAGGTGAACGTCAACGGCGGCGCGATCGCGCTCGGCCACCCGCTCGGCGCCACCGGCGCGATGCTGCTCGGCACCGTGGTCGACGAACTGGAGCGGCGCGACCTGCGGTACGGCCTGATCACCCTCTGCGTGGGCGGCGGCATGGGCATCGCCACCATCGTCGAGCGCATCTGAGCCCACGCGTCGCCCGCCGCCTCCCTTCGCGGGACACGCTGCGCGTGGTACCTCCCTCTGCAGACCGGTAGACCTGGAGAACTTGATGAGCGACACCACCACCATCCGCTGGGAGCAGGACCAGGACGGCGTGGTCACCCTCGTCCTCGACGACCCCACCCAGTCCGTCAACACCATGAACGAGGCCTTCACCGCCGACTTCGAGACCGTCGTCGAGCGGCTCGCCGCCCTGGCCGCCGCGGACGCGCTGCGCGGCGTGGTGATCGCCTCCGGCAAGAAGACCTTCTTCGCCGGGGGAGACCTGCGGATGCTCTCCGCCGCCCGACCCGAGGACGCCGAGGCCGTCTTCGAGAAGTCGATGCGGATCAAGCGCGCGCTGCGCACCCTGGAGACCCTCGGCAAGCCGGTCGTCGCCGCCGTCAACGGCAGCGCGCTCGGCGGCGGCCTGGAGCTCGCCCTCGCCTGCCACCACCGGATCGCGCTCGACACCCCGGCCAGCCGGATCGGCCTGCCCGAGGTCACCCTCGGCCTGCTGCCGGGTGGTGGCGGAGTGGTCCGTACGGTCCGGCTGTTCGGCATCACCGACGCCCTGCTGAAGTTCCTCCTCCAGGGCCGCCAGTACCGCCCGGCGCAGGCGCTGGAGCACGGACTGGTGCACGAACTGGTCGACACCCCGGAGGAGTTGACCGCCCGCGCGAAGGCCTGGATCGAGGCCAACCCGACCGCCGTCCAGCCCTGGGACGTCAAGGGCTACAAGATCCCCGGCGGCACCCCGGCCACCCCGGCCTTCGCCGCCAACCTGCCCGCCTTCCCGGCCAACCTGCGCAAGCAGCTCAACGGCGCGCCCTACCCGGCCCCGCGCAACGTCCTGGCCGCCGCGGTGGAGAGCGCCCAGGTGGACGTCGACACCGCGATGACGATCGAGGCCCGCTACTTCACCGAGCTGGCCTGCGGGCAGACCAGCAAGAACATGATCCAGGCGCTGTTCTTCGACATGCAGGCGGTCAACTCCGGTGCCGGACGCCCGAAGGGCGTCGAGAAGCGGCCGGTCCGCAAGGTCGCGGTGCTCGGCGCCGGGATGATGGGCGCGGGCATCGCCTACGCCTGCGCCAAGGCCGGCATCGAGGTCGTGCTCAAGGACGTCGGCATCGAGGCCGCCGAGCGCGGAAAGGCCTACTCCGAGGGGCTGTTGAACAAGGCCGTCGCGCGCGGGCGCTCCACCGAGGCCGACCGCGACGAGCTGCTGGCCCGGATCACCCCCACCGCCGAGGCCGCCGACCTGGCCGGCTGCGACGTGGTGATCGAGGCGGTCTTCGAGAACACCGAGCTCAAGCACAAGGTGTTCCAGGAGATCGAGGGCGTGGTCGGCCCCGACACGCTGCTCTGCTCCAACACGTCCACCCTGCCGATCGGCCTGCTCGCCGAAGGCGTCGAGCGCCAGGGCGACTTCATCGGGCTGCACTTCTTCTCGCCGGTCGACAAGATGCGCCTGGTCGAGATCATCCGCGGCCCGCGCACCGGCGACGAGGCGCTGGCCCGAGCCTTCGACCTGGTCCGGCAGATCGACCGCACCCCGATCGTGGTGAACGACTCCCGCGGCTTCTTCACCTCGCGGGTGATCGGCCAGTTCCTCAACGAGGGCGTCGCCATGGTCGGCGAGGGCATCCACCCGTCCAGCATCGAACAGGCCGCCGCCCAGGCCGGCTACCCGGCCAAGGTGCTCTCCCTGATGGACGAGCTGACCCTCACCCTGCCGCGCAAGATCCGCGACGAGTACCGGCGCTCGGTGGAGGCCGTCGGCGGCAGCTGGACGCCGCACCCGGCGGACGCGGTGGTCGACCGGATGGTCGACGAGTTCGGCCGCCCGGGGCGCAGCGGCGGCGCTGGCTTCTACGAGTACGGCGAGGACGGCAGGCGCGGGCGGCTCTGGCCGGGGCTGCTGGAGCACTTCTCCGGTGCTCGGGCCGGTGCTCTGGGGGACGCCCCGGGGGACGTCCCGTTCGAGGACCTCAAGGAGCGGATGCTGTTCAGCGAGGCGCTCGACTCGGTGCGCTGCCTGGAGGAGGGCGTGCTGACCTCGGTCGCCGACGCCAACGTGGGCTCGATCCTCGGCATCGGCTTCCCGGCCTGGACGGGCGGCGTGTTCCAGTACATCAACGGGTACGAGGGCGGCCCGGCCGGCTTCGCGGCCCGCGCCCGCGAACTCGCCGCCGCGTACGGCGAGCGGTTCGCGCCGCCGGCGCTGCTGGAGCGGGTCGCGGCCGAGGGGCGGACTTTCACGGACTGACCGGTCGGCCTGCCGACCTACCGATCTGCCGACCTGCTGACCTGCTCGGACTTGGGTGAGGCCGTGGCCCGTACGGCCTCACCCGGGTTCCAGGCCCGACTCCTGGCCCGACTCCTGGTCCGACTCCCGGCTCAGCTCCTCGCCCAGTTCCTCCCGCAGCGAGCGCTGGAATGCCGTGACCAGCGCCTGCGCCACCATCGGCTGGATGTGGTCCGTCAGCGCCCGCATCCGGGCCAGCTCGGCGGGCGCGGGCTCGCTCTCCCGGTACGGCTTCCACACCGTCTCGCGGAACAGCCGCTGCAACTCCCGTGCCGTCGCCCGGCTGTGCTCCAGCACCACCGCCCGGGCGGCCAGCAGCGTCTCCAACGGGATCGGCACGTCCAGGATCCGCACGCCCAGCGGCAGCAGCCCGGGATCCACCCGGAACACGTCCGGATCCCGCGTCCGCTCCAGCGCCCCCATCGCGGCGAGCCGCTCGACCTGCCCCTCCGTCAGACCCCGCCCGGCCCGCCGCTCCAGCTGCGCCCGGGTGACCTCCTCCGGGGCCTCCGGCGTCCACGACGCCACCAGCGCACGGTGGATCGCCAGGTCCAGCGGCGTACTGTCCTCCGGCAACCGCGCCAGGTACCGCTCGATCGCGGCCAGCGTCAGGCCCTGCCGCTGCAACTCCTCGATCAGCTCCAGCCGGTCCAGGTGCGCCGCCCCGTACAGACCCACCCGCCGCGGCCCCAGCTCCGGCGGCGGCAGCAGCCCCTTCGTCCCGTAGAACCGCACCGTCCGCACCGTCACCCCGGCCCGCGCCGCCAGCTCGTCCACCGTCAGCCGCACTCCGCCCCCCACCCCGCCGTGCTCCCCCATCCGCCGCCTCCCGCGCTGGCACACTCCTGCTGTGACAGCAGCAGTGTGACAGTGGAGGATGACCTGGTCCATGGGAGGGGCAGCCCGGCGCCGTGTACCGGCTGCCCTGTACCAGTAGCTATGCGGGGCAGATCCGGTCGGTGGACTCCGTGATCTGCCAGTGCTCCCGTTTCACGACGACTGAGTGCTGGTTGGTGGAGTCCCAGAGCCTGATCCAGTCGCCTGACGCGGGAAAGGCGGCGTACGCATGGGTGACGTCGACCGCCGTGCCCTGGAACGGAAGAGCGGGGGAGTCGGCCGGACGGAGGCAGACTCGGCGCGGAGCGAGGCCGAAGTATGGGGTCGGTTGCCGGCCAGCCGTCACTTCGGTCGCCGCCGTGGCGGCCGCGCGCGCGGCCGGATTCAGGACCTGTCCCCAGAGTAGGCCGATCGTGAGCACCAGAGCCGTGCACAGCAGGGACACACCGACCGAGAGTCCGGCCGTGGTCCGGAGCGCGTGGAAGTGCCGCGCGTACCCCAGGAATCCCAGGACGACGACGGGGCCGGCGGCGACGATCAGAGCCTTCGTCATGGCGATGAACTGCCAGCTCCCGGCGATGAAAACCTCTTCGCGACTGATACCGAAATGGTCGAGGTAGTAGGTGTACAAGGAGATCCCGGGGACGGGTAGCGCGGAGAGTGCCAGGGGGATCAGCGCCGGGATGAGCCAGGCGGCTGTCACCTTCCACGACAGGTTGCGGAACAGCAGACGGAGACCGTTACCGGTGAGGTACGCGGCGAACAGCGCCCAGGAGAGGGCGAGGCCGTTCGGCATGCGCCATCCGATCAACAACCCGGGGAGGCTGAGGACGAAGCCGATGAGCCAGCCGCAGGCCGCGCGGGTCAGGTGGCCGCGGCGCGAGGGCTGGGATCCGTGGCGAGCGGCCAGGAGGGAGGCCGGCGCACCCAGGAGGAGGGGGAGCAGCAGTACGGACGCTGCTTTGGCCAGTGGATGCAGATGGGCTGCGCCGAGGCACACGGACAGGAGCAGCAAAACCATGGATGTGTGGATGACCAGAGGAAAGGCGATCCGTTCGGGCACCAGGTACTGCTGAGGGTGAGGCGCTCGTTCCGCGGCGGACGGCGAGCCGACCAGGCGGGGAAGCGCGTTGTGCGGCGGGGTGTGGGCGGTCGTCAGCGGGCGGACCGCCGCGAGTCGCGCGGCCGCTTCGACGTTGGGCCCGGACGGAAGGAAGATCTCACGTCCGGTGTCGAAGAGCCTGGTGCGCAGCAACGACCAGCGAAGCCAGGCTGGTCGGACGGCTTGCGGTACAGGCCGGTGGGTGAGCCACCTGGTTCGCGGTGGGTCGGAGGGTGTGGCGGGCTCCTGGATCAGCAGGTCGACCGAGACGGGCGCCTGTCGGCACGCGTGGAGAAACGTGCTTCTCGCCGCCAGCGCCGACCCCCAGAAGGAACCGGTGACACCGACCTCGACGATCCAGGCTTCCGCCACACTGCCCCTTTCGGCTCGGCCTGTTGGCGACACCACCCACCTGCGCTGTGTCAGCAACTCTCGGAGCTGTTCTCGACCGCCGGGCGTTCCGCTCACCTCGATTTCCATGCGGAACCAGTAGTCGTACCCCGGGCTCTGGCCTGACATTTCTGCCTCCTTCTGAAATCGACCCTGTATAAAATCCTCGATTCCTTGGGGGGATCTTAGGGGTGGGGGCAATTGGCGGGCCAGTCTTTTTTGGTTGCTTTGGCCTTGGGCTGAATATTGCCAAATGCCTTTAAGGATGTGTTATTTGCATGCAAATTTGTTGGGTCGGATCGGCTCTTTGAATTGGCGCGCCCCCTGGTTCGGGGGCGCGCCAGTTGCGGTCTCTTCGGGAGTGACAGGTGTGGCGGGTGTGGGCGGGGCGTCGGGAGTGCGGCGTCGGGGTTGCGGCGGTACCGGGGGTCAGGCGAGGGCGGCGTGGTGGCGGCGGGTGACCTCGGGGTGGGCCCTGGTGTAGCCCTTCCACTCGTTGAGGCCGAAGTCGGCGAAGAGTGGGTTGGCCGGGTCGGCGGTGGCGCCGGGGGCGTGGTGGGCGAGGGGGAAGTCCAGCGGCTCGATGTGGGCGTCGAGGCGGGGGTTGTAGAAGAACGGCACCGAGAAGCGCTCGCGGGCGCCGACCGGGCTCACCACGCGGTGGTTGGTGGCCTTGAGGTAACCGTCCGTGGCCACCTCCAGCAGCTCGCCGAGGTTGACGACGAAGGCGCCGTCGAGCGGCGGGACCTCGAGGAAGGTGCCGTCCGCGCGCTCGACCTGGAGGCCGCCGACGGTGTCCTGCAGCAGCAGGGTGATGAAGCCGTAGTCCTTGTGGGCGCCCACGCCCTGGCCGGCGCCGTCCGGGGCGGTGCCGGGGTAGCGGACCAGCTTGAGGCGCAGGTGGGGGTGGCCCGCGAAGGCCTCGTCGTAGAAGTCGGGGCGGGCGCCGATCGCGGCGAGGAGTTCGCGCAGCAGGCGGCGGGCGACCGCGCCGAGGTGGTCGATCCAGCCGAGCGCGGCGGTGCGCAGCTCGGGGAGGGCCTCGGGCCACTGGTTGGGCCCCTCCAGCCACCAGTACGGGGGCTCGCCGCTGCCGGGAACGTGCGGGGGCAGCTCGGCGCCGATGTCCAGCTGGTCGCGCCAGTCCTGGCTGCCGCCGGTGCGCTCGTCGCCGGTGCGGGTGTAGCCCCGGTAGTGGGGGGAGTTGAGGTTGCTCACGGCGAGCCGGTCGGCCTCGGGGAGGGCGAAGAAGGCGCGCATGGCCCGGGCGAGTGCGGCCGTCTCCTCCGGGGTGACGCCGTGGCCGACCAGCTGGAAGAACCCCATGCCGGTGGCCGCGGCGCGGAGCTCGTCGTGCAGGCGGCGGCGATCGTCCGGGCTGCCGTCGGCGAGCGAGAGGTCGATCACCGGGAGGGCGTCCGCCGAGGGGGCTTCCGCCGAGGGGGAGCCGGTGCCGGTGCCGGTCTCGGATATGGGCGTGTACTGCTGCGTCATGTGTGACATCCGCTGGGTCTCGTCCCGGCTGGTCCCGGTGGTCGACCGGGGGCGGCCGGAGCTGTGCCTGGTGCGGCGGGTGCTCCGGGGCCGGGAGGTGGTGGCGGCCGGGCAGGGGTCGCCGTTGAGGGTGGGTGGCGCGAGGTTCAGCCGGAGCGTCGACAGGACATGGTCGTCACGCGGAGCAGGTCCACGTGGCGGCGGCGAACAAGGATGAGCACCCCACCAGCCTAATTGACCCGTTCTGCGGCAGGCGAGCCCCCTGCAGCGGAGGGCCACTCGCCATTTGTCGGTGATCTATCAAGTTGTGGGACGGTGGCGCCGGAGTGTGGGCGGTGGCGGCTCCTTTCGGGAGTCGTTCGGGAGTCGTTCAGGAGTTGTTGAGGTAGGCCAGGACGGCCAGGACCCGGCGGTTGTCGTCATCGGAGGGCTGGAGGTCGAGCCGGACGAAGATCGATGCGGTGTGCTTGGCGACGGCCCGCTCGGTGATCACCAGCTGCTGGGCGATCGCCGCATTGGACCGGCCCTCCGCCATCAGTCCGAGCACCTGCCGCTCGCGCGGGGAGAGCGTGGAGACCGGGCCGGCCGAGGAGTTGTGGGTGAGCAGCCGGGTGATCACCTCCGGGTCCATCGCGGTGCCGCCCTGGGCGACCCGCCGAACGGCGTCGATGAACTGGGTGCCGTCCATCACCCGGTCCTTGAGCAGGTAGCCGATCCCGCCGGTGCTGCCGGCCAGCAGCTCGCGGGCGTACAGCTGCTCCACGAACTGCGACAGCACCAGGACGGGCAGGCCCGGGTGGGCCTGACGGGCCGCCAGCGCCGCCCGCAGCCCTTCGTCGGTGAAGCTCGGCGGCAGCCGGACGTCCACCACGGCGATGTCGGGCCGGTCCGCGGCCACCGCGGCGAGCAGCTGCTCGCCGTCCTCCACCGCCGCGGTGACCTTCATGCCGTTGGCCTCCAGCAGCCGGGTCAGTCCGTCCCGGAGGAGGAAGAGGTCTTCGGCGATGACAACGCGCACGGGATCTCCAGGTTCACGATGGTCGGCCCACCGGGCGGGCTGCTGATCGCGAGCACCCCGTCGAAGGCGGCCAGTCGGCGTTCGGTTCCGCTGAGGCCGGTCCCCCGGGACGGCTCGGCGCCGCCGCGCCCGTCGTCGGTGACCGATATCCGCAGCAGCCCGTCACTGTGCCCTATCTCGATCCACACCCGCGAGGCCCCGGCGTGCTTCACCACGTTGGCCAGCAGCTCCGTCACCGCGAAGTAGGCGGCCGACTCCACCGGGGCGGGAGCCCGGCCGGGCAGGCCGCCGGTGAAGCCGACCGGCAGCGGCAGGTCCAGCGCCGTCGCCCGCACCGCGTCGGCCAGGCCGCGGTCGGCGAGCACCGGGGGGTGGATCCCGCGGACCAGGTCCCGCAGCTCGCCCAGCGCCTTCACAGAGGACAGCCGGGCCTCGGCCAGCAGCGGCCCGAGGGCGTCCGGGTCGTCCTTCAGCTGCTCGGCCACGGTCAGCAGCATGCCCAGTGCGACCAGCCGGGCCTGCGCCCCGTCGTGCAGGTCCCGCTCGATCCGGCGCAGCTCGGCCGCGCCGGCGTCGATGGTGTCCGCCCTGGTCCGCGCGAGATGGCTGACCTGGCGGGCCAGCTCGGCCCGGCGGGAGGGCCCGAGCAGGGCCCGGGCGGCCTTCTCGTGGATCCGCAGGGCCGGCGGGGCGGCCCACAGGACGGCCAACGGGGCGATGGTCAGGCCCATCGAGTAGACGACGCCCAGGGCGAAGAACGGTCCGTTCCGGCCGAAGACCTCCAGGGCGACCGGGGTCAGCACGACGATCGCGGCGGTGAGCAGCACGGTGGCGCCGGTGAGCAGCGTCCAGGCGAAGTCCCGCCAGGTCGCCGGGTCGGTGAGCCAGCCGCCGTCCCGCAGCCGCGGCCAGGCCCCGGCGCGGACCGGCCGGCGGTACGGCACCGGTATCGGCCGCCCGCTCCACTTCCCGACGGTGCGCCTGCTCTCCGTCGCGATCCAGCGGGCGCCGAACAGCCCGAGCACCAGCAGTGCGGGCGCCAGCCAGACCGAACCGGACCGGCCGCCCGGCGCCGCACCGCCGTAGAGGTGGGCCGCCATCAGCGCTATCGTCCCCGGAGCGAACAGCGCGGCGCCGACCGCCCGGCCGCCGCCCCCGGTGGCCCAGCAGAGCGCCCACAGGGCGACCGGTGCCATCGGCACCGCCAGGATCAGCGGCCCGCCCGGGGTGAAGCCCCCGGGCTCGTCCGGACCGAACAGCGCGGAGGCCAGCAGGACCGGCCCCGCCAGCAGTGCGAGGAACCCCGTCACGGCCAGCGTCACCGCGTACCAGGCGCGCACCCCGTCCGCACACGCCCGGCCGACCCGCAGGGCCAGTCCGTTCAGCACTCCCGCGTCCATGACGCGCCCCCTCTCCCTTACGCGGCCCCGCCCGGAGACCGCGGTGCCGCGGCCCGAAGCCGCGGTTCCGAAGCTGTCGTTCCGGGGCCCCGCGGACCCCGGTTCCGATCTTTCGCTGGGTCAGTCTGCCCGGCCGGGGCCCCTGGTGCTCTAGGCCTGAACACCCAGTTCGGGGTGTATCTGGATACACCCCGCAGAGGCCGTCCAGACGGCTGTCGGCACCCCGCCGCCGATTCGTAGCGTGATGTTCCGTCAGCCGGCCTGGGCTTCCCGGGGCCGGACGCCGAACAGTGGAGGGCCCGTGAACGCGCCGATCATCCGGATCCGCGGCGTCAGCAAGACGTACGACCGATCCGACGCCGCCCGTCCCGCCCTGGCCGGGCTCGACCTGGAGGTCCGGGCCGGAGAGGCACTTGCCGTGCTCGGCCGTTCGGGCAGCGGCAAGTCCACCCTGCTGAACCTGATCGCCGGCCTCGACCGCCCGAGCGAGGGCGAGGTGGAGGTGGACGGCGTCGCCGTGCACCGGCTCGGCGAGGCCGCGCTGGCCGAGTACCGGCGGGCCCGGATCGGCATGGTGTTCCAGTTCTTCAACCTGCTGGACGACCTCACCGCGGAGGACAACGTGCTGCTCCCGGCCCAGCTGGCCGGGATGCGGCGGGAGCAGGCGCGGGCCCGGGCCGGGGAGCTGCTGGAGCGGCTGGGGGTGGCCCGGCACGCCAAGGCCTTCCCCGGCCGGCTCTCCGGCGGGGAGCGCCAGCGGGTCGCGGTCGCCCGGGCGCTGATGAACCGTCCGCCGCTGCTGCTGGCCGACGAGCCCACCGGGGCGCTGGACACCGCCTCCGCCGCCGACGTCCGCGACCTGCTGCGCGGGCTCAACGCGGAGGGCCAGACGATCCTGCTGGTCACCCATGACACCGCGCTCGCCGAGGCCTGCGCCGACCGGACGATCGAACTGCTCGACGGCCGGCTGGTCCGGGACACGGCGGCCGTGCCGGCACCGGGCGGTGGCCGATGAGCGCGCTCGGCAAGGTGGTGCGCGCCGGGGTCGGCCGCCGGCGGGTGCAGACCCTGGTGATGGTGCTCACCACGATGGTGTCCGTGACGGCGTGCATCCTCGCGCTCGGGCTGCTGGTCGCCGCCCAAGGCCCGTACCAGCGCTCCTTCGCCGACCAGCGCGGCGCCCACCTCAACGTGCTGTACGACCGGGCCAGGGCGAGCCCCGCCCAGCTCGCCGCGACGACCCACGCGCCCGGCGTGACGGCCTCGGCCGGCCCCTACCAGGCGGTCGCCGTCCAGCCGCGCTCCGGCCCCGATACCCGGATCCCGCCGGCCGGGAGCCCGCTGCCGCCGATGACGCTGGTCGGCCGCGCCCAGGACGGCCCGCTGGACGGCCTGCGGATCACCAGGGGCCGCTGGGTCGCCGGCCCCGGCGAGGTGGTGTTCCTGGACGGGCACTCCCCGCTGGCGGTCGGCGACAGCATGGAGTTCCCGGAGCTGCCGGGGCACCCGACGCTCAAGGTCGTCGGCCTGGCGGCCTCGGTCTCCTGGAGCGCGGACGGCTGGGTCGCCCCGGAGCAGGTGGCCGGGCTGACGGCGCCCGGCACGGAGCCCTCCGTCCAGTACCTCTACCGCTTCGCCCACGCCGGCGGCGACGCCGAGGTGGAGGCCGACCGTGCCGCACTGGCCGCCGCGGTCCCGGGCGGGGCGCTCGCCAGGGCCACCTCCTACCGGCCCGCCCAGGAGGAGGCGAACCGGACGGCCTCGACCTTCGTCCCGTTCGTCACGGCCTTCGGGGTGCTCGGCCTGGCCATGTCGGTGCTGATCATCGGAGTCGTGGTCAGCGGCGCCGTCAGCGCCGCCACCCGGCGGATCGGCATCCTCAAGTCCCTGGGCTTCACCCCGGCCCAGGTGGCGCGCGCCTACGTCGGCCAGGCGCTGATACCCGCCGGGGTCGGCACGGCGCTCGGTGTGCTCCTCGGCAACCTGCTGTCCGTACCGGTCCTCGGGCTGGCTCACAAGGCCCTGCGCGGCGGGCTGCTCGGCATCCCGGTCTGGGTGGACGTCGTGGTCGCGGTGGCGGCCCTGGGGGCGGTGGCGGGCACCGCGCTGGTACCGGCGCTGCGGGCCGGGCGGCTGCGGACGGTGGAGGCGCTCGCGGTCGGCCGGACGGCGCCGGGCGCCAAGCGGGCAGCCGCCCGCGGCACGGTCGGTGGGGCGGGGGCGGTGGGCCCGGTGTCCCGGGCGCAGGAGCTGATCGGCCGGCTGCCGGTGCCACGGGCGCTCAGCCTCGGGCTGGCCTCCCCGCTCAACCGGCCGGGCCGCTCGGCGACCACCGGGGCCGCCGTGGTGCTCGGCACGGTCGGGGTCACCCTCTGCGTCGGCCTGACGCTCTCGCTGGGCTCGATCCAGGACGGTCTGGCGGCCGACCGCGCGGGCAAGGTGGTGGTCCAGACCCCGTTCGACGGCTCCGCGCCGTCCGCCGACCACGTGGACGAGGCGGCCGTGGCCAGGGCCGTCGACTCCCGCCCGGGCACCCGGGCCTGGTACAGCACCGTCCCGACCCCGGCCGCCCTGGCCGGCAGCACCGGGCGCTCCGAAGTGGTCGCGTTCAGCGGCGACACCTCCTGGAGCGGCTTCCAACTGGTCTCCGGCCGCTGGTTCCACGGCCCCGGCGAGGTCGTGGTGGCCGCCGCCACCCTGCGGGCCACCCAGGCGAAGGTCGGTGACACCGTCACCCTCACCGACCACGGACGCAGCACCCCGGCGAAGATCACCGGCGAGGTCCTGACCACCAACGACCTGGTGTTCACGGACCGGTCCACGCTGGCGCCGCTCGGCGGCGCGATCCACGCCGAGGCGCTCACCTTCCACATCGACCTCACCCCGGGCACCGATGCGCAGTCCTACGCCGACGGGCTGGACCAGGCCGTGAAGCCGCTGGGCCTGAGCGCCGACCCCGGAGAGGAACACCTCAGCATCGTGGTGCTGGCGATGAACACCCTGGCGGGCACGCTCACGCTGCTGCTCTCCGTGGTGGCGGGACTCGGGGTGCTCAACACCGTGCTGCTGGACACCCGGGAGCGGGTGCACGACCTCGGGGTGCTCAAGGCGCTCGGGATGTCACCCCGGCAGACCGTCGGCATGGTGCTCACCTCGGTCTGCGGCAGCGGGCTGGCGGCCGGGGTGATCGGGGTCCCGATCGGCATCCTGGTGCACCACCGGGTGATGCCCGCGATGGCACGGGCCGCCGGAATCGGGGTGCCGGACGCCGACCTCGCCGTGTTCGCCCCGTCGGTGGTGGGGCCGCTGATACTCGGCGGCCTGGTGCTGGCCCTGCTCGGAGCCGTCCTCCCGGCCACCTGGGCGGCCCGCACCAGGACGGTCACGGCGCTGCGGACGGAGTGACGACGCGGGGGAGGGCCAGGAAACGAAACAAAACCCGGTACCCGGCCCCGTCTGGGAACCCCCCGTAAGGCTCCCAGACAGGGCCGGGCCGGGCAGGGCTGACCCAGGCCGTCCGATCAAGGCCCGGATCAGGCCCGGATCAGGACAGCCGTGCCGCCGCGTACGCCTCCATGGCAGCACGCTGGTAAGCGGCCAGGCCCGGGGCGATGGCCTCGTACGCGGCACTCCACTGCTCGTTCTCGGTGCAGGAGCGGGCGATCGCCAGGTACTCCTCGGTCGAGACGGACCGGAAGTCGTGGAGCAGCCGGTACTCCTCCTCGACCGTGCTCTGCACGGCCTCGGCGTCGGCCGGGTGGCCGGCCGCCTTCAGCTCCGCCAGGCGGATCATGCGGGCGGTCCGCTCGCGCTGCCCGGCCTCGATCTCGGCCGGGGTCATCGCGGCGGTCGCGCGCCGGGCCGCCTCGGCGTGCTCGGGGAAGTCGCGCAGGCTCGCGTCGACGTCCTCGGGCTGGATGCCCTCGAACAGGTTCTCGGGGCGGTTGATGGTCATGGGTGTGCCGTCCTTCTGGGAACGTTCCAGGTCGGCGATCGTGCGGGAAACGGTGGCGGCCAGGGCGTCGAGCCGGTCGCGCTCGGCGACCAGCCGCCGGCGGTGGCCCCGCAAGGCCTCCAGCTCGTCCACCTGATCGCTCAGGATCCGGGCGATCTCGGTCAGCCCCACGCCCAGCGCCCGCAGTACCAGGATCTGTTGCAGCTGGAGCAGCTGCCGCTCCTCGTAGTAGCGGTGGCCGTTGGAGCCGATCCAGGCCGGGGGCAGCAGCCCGATCTCGTCGTAGTGCCGCAGGGTCCTGGCCGTCACACCGGACATCCGGGCCACCTCGGCGATGGGCCAGGCCATGGTTGCCTCCCTCGTTTCCACGTCCCACGTTCGCGTGGACCAGGGCCGGTTCTCCGGCCCTGGTCACGACGGTAGAAGCTGCCGCTGCGGCAGCTTCAAGCCCGGGACTTCCGCGCTGCCCGCACGTTGTCGTACGGCCGCTCAGACCTCGCCGAACCAGTCCAGGGACTGCCCGTGCGGTCCGGTGAAGGCCACCGGCCGCTCGTCCAGGGCCAGCGCGAACAACCCGGCGACGGCCGCCGGGCGGGGGAGGCGTCGGGCGACGGTCGGCAGCACCGAGACGGCCTCGTTGGAGATCCAGTGCCCGGGCAGTTCACGCATCGTCGCCGCGAACTCCTCCCGCTCCTCCGGCGGCAGGTACGCGAGCACCGCGCTGTGGAACACCACCGGCGTCGCCCCCGCCGGGGCCTGCGCGACCAACTCCCTTACCGTCGCGTTGAGATCGCCGCGCACCAGCAGCGGCGGTTCGGCCCGGGCGACCCGGACGGCGCCGCGCAGCCGCTCCAGCCGGTGGGTCTGCTCGGGCCAGACCAGCGACTCCAGCCAGCGCATGTCCTCCTCGGCCCGCACGTCCAACGGATTGAGGTCGATCCCTGCCCGCCACACCACCTCGGGCAGCCGTTCCCGCAGGGAGCCGGGGAGCGGCACCGGCCCGCTCACCACGCAGTCCAGCGTCACCGGGCTCGCGGCGGCGCCGAACTCGGCGACCGGGGCACCGGCCCCACGCTCATGTCCGTCCCCGTGCCCGTCCCCGTCCCGCTGCCCGTCCTTGTCCCGGTCCCCGGCCAGGTACCGGTACCGATAGCGGTCCGGGTACAGGCAGAGCCCGGCCGAGGCGCCCACCTCGATCAGGGCGAGCGGCTGCGGCAGCGCGGCCAGCAGCGGCAGCAGGGTGGCGCAGCGGCCCGCCTCGTTGGTCTGCGTCCGCCGCTCCAGCATCGTCGCCGAGACCTCGGCCCACCGCTCCGCCGCCCAGTCGCGGAAGGCCGGCCAGCCCTCCGTCACCGGCCCACCCAGGTGCCGGACCGCGCCGAACAGCAGGTTCGGCTGCCGCTTCACGGCCGGAAGCCCGTCCAGCAGTGCGCGCAACTGCCCGTCCCCGGCGACGCCTTCGGCCAGTTCCTGGTAGATCGGCGAGTTCCCGCGCGCCTCCCGCTCCGCGAACGCCCGGTAGAGCTCCTCCGTGTCGCCGCGCATCCCCCACCGGTCCTTTCGACGCCTTCGCGAGTGATCGAATCGGCCCAGCCTACGCCCGGCCCGACGTGCCACCCGCTGACCCCAAGTGCTCTCCGGGACGGTGAAGCGGGAGTGACGCGGTCCGTCGTGACCGTCGGGTGGTGGGGAGCTCACGACCTTGGGAGCGACTGGGTTCGGGGCGTACCGGCCCGGCGGATCGGCCACCGGGTGACCGGCAGGTGGCCCGTCGGGCGAGCACGAGTTCGGTGTCGGGCCTGCGGTGTCTCCCTGCGGTGCCTCCCCGCGGTACGACCGGGTGAGCGCCGCGTGCGGCACCCCGGTCTCGGGTACACCAGCGTGGCCAAGAGCCGGTCCCCGCCGGGCTGTTCGAGCACCTGGCAGGTGGGTTCCGGGGAAAGTCCGAGTACGACCGCCCGCCCGCGCACTAGCCTCACCCCGCATGGAAGAAGACCTTCTGCCGCATCTCGATGGGACGGAGCGCGGCCTCGTCGTGATGATGTGCGGTCTGCCCGGCTCGGGCAAGAGCACCCATGCGCAGGCCCTTGAACGCCGTGATGACACCCGGCTGTCGATCGACGAGGTGGTGTGGGCGCGCACCGGTCGCGACGCGGCCGGCCTCGATCCGGTGGAGTACGAGCAGCACAAGGCCGCCATCGAGCAGGAGCTGTGGGAAGAGCTGATCCGTTTGATGGAGGCGAGGCTGCCTGTCGTCATCGACTACAGCTTCTGGAGCCGGGCCACCCGAGACCGGTGCAAGGCCGCGATCGAGAGCCACGGTTGCCGATGGGAACTTGTCCGCCTCAAGGCCGACCTTGAAACCCTGCGACGCCGACTGGCCGACCGGAATCAGCGGAACGACGCGAACAGCATCACCGTCTCCGATGATCTCCTGGAACGCCACTTCGCCGCCTTCGAGGAACCCAACGGCGAGGGCGAGCGCGTCATCGTCCAGGAGCAGCTCCCCAGGCCGCTTCCCAGGGCTCGTCCGCGAGTTCGGCAGGCCCCAGCACGCGTCGGGCGCAAGGAGAAGGAGGGTGAACTACCGCTGCTGTCGGACGACTGCGGTGCCGGCGCCCAAGTCGACACCCAGGCGAGGCGGGGCGCCGGCGTGGTCGTCGTCCCGTAGGACCAGTTGAGTCCGCCGCTGCTCGATCTGCACGCGCTTGTTGGCATTGAAGAAGGCGTGCAACTCCTCGGTCGCGGTGGCGCCAAGGCCGAGCCCGCTCCTTCGCGTCCGAGTGGTCAGGCGGCGGCACAACCATCGCGGGCTGCCCGATCGCACCACGAGATGCCGGATCGAGGCCAGTGTGAAGGGCACGATCACCAGTACTGCCATGAGGAGCAGACCCGCCATCATCACCATGTCGGTCCAACGCGTGGAGGTGACACGTCCGTTCCTGGCCGTTGCCGCCGTCCACGGCGGCGGCCGACCGGGCTTGTCGCCCACCGGCGGCAACGGCTCCTGGGCGTTCAGCCCAGCAGGCCGCCCATGTGGCCGTCCTCGGCGAGCAGCCGCCAGGAGCAGCCGGGCGAGGCGAACGCCTCCGGGTCGACGGCCTCCACCAGCCGGTCCACCACCGCGCTCAGCAGCGCCTGCGGATCGAACACCGACCATGTCTCCCGGGCCCGGCCGTAGTCCCAGCGGTCCCATTCGGCGCGCAGCCGCTCGTACGTCCAGAGGGCGTAGAGCAGGGCGGACAGGTCGCGGTTGAGGTAGGCCTCGGGGTGGCCGTCGTCGTACCAGTCCGGCAGCTCCAACCGGCCGGTGGCGCCGTCCAGGGCGATCGTGAGGTCGGTCGGCCAGTCCCCGAGGGCGAGGAAGTCCCGCTGGTACGGGCGTTCCTCCTCGCCGTCGAAGTACTCGGGGTAGGCCTCGCCCATGGTGACCAGCGGTTCCTCGCACACCCCGAACATCGCCCCGCCCAGCGGCAGGCCGACCTCGGTCAGCAGCCGCCGGGTCGGCTCGTGGACCAGGGCGGCGGGCAGCTCGGCGGGCCGGAAGCGGTGCACCCGGCCGGGGCCGCCGTCCTCGTCCGTCAGCGCGGCCAGCTCCGCCACCAGCTCCGGGGCTATCGCGTACGCGGGCCCGCCCGGACCGCCCGGCAGGGCGCCCCAGCCCAGCGCCCGCACCAGCAGCGCGGTGCCCCAGTGCGGGGGCGGTGCGGAGCCGTCGCCGAACAGGCCGGGATCGATCTCCCGCATCCGCCGTTCGGCCCCCGCCAGCACCTCGGCCAGGACGGCCGGCCCGCGCCGCCCGTCCAGCGCCTCCGGGCGCAGCGCCGCCTCGGCCACCGCGTCGACCTCGCGCACCAGGCCCGCGAGCGCGGTCAGGCCGGAGGCCAGCAGGTCGCGGCGCGGGCCGCCGTTGTCCAGGAACACCTCACCGGTCACCCCATCCAGCAGCACCAGGCTGCCGCCGGCGGCGAACGGCGTGCAGTACTCCGTCTCCCCGAGGACGAACAGCCGCTCCGCCTCCGCCGGGAACGCCGTCAGC
Organism: Kitasatospora sp. NPDC001119; assembly: GCF_053598475.1. Lineage (NCBI taxonomy): Bacteria > Bacillati > Actinomycetota > Actinomycetes > Kitasatosporales > Streptomycetaceae > Kitasatospora > Kitasatospora sp. NPDC001119. The sequence goes on along the minus strand of NZ_JBSFKI010000018.1, from coordinate 102,927 downwards.
TCCCCGCCCCGGAGCGCCTCGAAGTCCAGGAACGCCCCGGCCGCAGGCAGCCCCTCCCGCACCAGGAACTCCCGGCTCCCCGCGTGCACCACCCCACCCGGCAGCTCCGCCACCCGCTCACACCTCACGTGCCCCCACCCTTTCCCGGCCTGCCCCGTGACCCACAGACCCTAGCGGTCCGGCCTGACAGTGCTGAGGTGTGCTGTGGGTGGGGGAGGTGTGCGGTGGCCCGCCCGGGTCACGGCAGCGCGACCTCGTCGACGTTCCAGTGTTCGGGCAGGTCCGCGTCGCAGAAGGCGCAGGCGTAGTGCTCCTCGCGGACGAGGTTGCAGTTGCCGCACCGCGGGCAGCGGCGGAAGACCGCGGCGTGGGTGAAGGCGCCGGGGTGCGGGAGTCCGACGAGGGTGAGGGCGGCGGCGACGGCGGGCCAGGAGGTGGTGTCGGGGCAGTAGCCGGTGGAATGGTTGCCGACCGTCTCGACCTCCCAGCCGTCCCGCGAACGCCGGAACCCGATCTCCCCGGCGCTCAGCACCAACTCCCCACCCGCGCAGGCCACATGCTCGCTACGGCGCGGAGCAAGCCGCAGTGTGCCGCCGAGGCCGACCACGAAGGTGAACGGCTCCGCGAGCTCCGCCGCCGTCCGCTCCGCCCGATCCTCCGCCCAGGCGGCGAACTCGCCTGCTGTCCGTACCGGTTGGCCGCATCCGGTGCCCGTCCCGCCGTCGTCCCCCGGCCACAGTTCCGGCGGTCCCACGTACCGGTACGCCCGTCCGAAGCCGTCCGCCGTCTCCGCCGCGACTCCCCGTTCGGCCAGCCGCACCCGCCAGTACGCCATCTCGACGGTCGTCCCGCTCAGGCCGAAGTCCCGCAGCTCGTCGAGGAGTTCCCGGGTCTGCCGGAGTGGGAGCCCCGCGTGGCCTCCTGGCCCCAGTCGCAGCAGACGGCTGCGCACTGGGGGCAGAACCGCTCGGCGTCCCACCGCAACTCCCGCCCGTGCAGCAGGGACTGGCCGACGCTGCGGACGGCGGTGCCCCCGCAGTCCGGGCACCGGACGGCCGTCCTCACACCCTGCCCCTCGTCCGTCACGCCGGATGCCCCCATGCCCCCATGCCCCATGTGCCCTGCCCCTGCCCCCGATGGTCCGACACCCTACGGCGCCCCGCACCCGCCACCCCCGGCCCCGTAGAGTGCGGGGATGAAGCGCTACCTGCTGACCGGTACCCCGGGGGCCGGGAAGACTGCGGTCCTGCGGTGGTTGGAGTGCGCGGGCTACCCGGTGGTCGAGGAGGCCGCCACGGACGTCATCGCGCTGCGGCAGGCCCAGGGCGTGCCGGAGTCGTGGACGGACCCGTCGTTCGTGGACGCGGTGGTCTCCCTGCAGCGGCAGCGGCAGGAGGGGGCCGTCGGCGGGCCGGGGGAGGTGCGGTTCTTCGACCGCTCGCCGGTGTGCACGTACGCCCTGGCGGTGTACCTCGGTCATCCCGTGACCCCTTTCCTCGCCCGGGAGTTGAATCGCATCCGGGCGGAGGAGGTGTACGAACGCGAGGTGTTCTTCGTGGAGAGCCCTGGCTTCGTCACCCCGACCGAGGCGCGGCGCATCTCGTACGAGGAGTCGTTGCGGTTCGAGCGGATCCACCGGGAGGCCTATGCCGGGTTCGGGTACGTGTGCGTCCCGATCGCCCCGGGGCCGCTCGCCGACCGGGCGGCGGCCGTCGTGCGGCACGTCGGCGCGCCCGCCCGGTACGGAGGCTGAGATCCCCGGCCGCTCCTCCGCCCTCCCGGCGCTCTTCGGCTCAGGCGAGGCCGCCGGCCTCCCGGGCCGCCCGCTCCACGCGGTCGTGGTGGGCCCGCCACCAGTCGGTGTCGCCGGGGGCGGTGTTGGCGCCGTCGGAGCGCTGGCCGGTGGCGCCGTCGACGAGTTCGCGGACCAGGTCGGCGTGGCCGACGTGGCGGTGGGTCTCGGCGATCATGTGGACGAGTACCCGGTGCAGGGTCTGCTCGTGGCGGGCGCCGAACGGCACCTTGCCGACGGCGTCCAGCGGCAGGGCCTCGATGGTGGCGTCGGAGTGCGCCCAGACCCGTCGGTAGCGCCCGACGACCTCCTCGGTGCTCTCGTCCGCCCGCGCCCACAGGTCGCCGTTCGGCTCGGTCTGGCCGGTGATCCACACCGGGGCCGGCTCGGGGAAGGGGCGGCCGAAGGTGTCGCCGAAGTACAGCGCCTCGGCGCCGGTGACGTGCTTGACCAGGCCCAGCAGGTTGGTTCCGGTGGGGGTGAGCGGGCGGCGCAGGTCGTACTCGGAGAGGCCTTCGAGCTTCCAGAGCAGGGCGTCGCGGGCGTCCTGGATGTAGATCCGGAGGTCGTTCTTGTCATCTGCAGTGGTCATGGGATCAGTCTGTTGATCGCATGATGCCTGTCCATTGATTTCCGGTCCCACCCGCCCCGACCAGGCGTCAACCCGTGCCACGATCAATCCTGTTCACCCGAAACAGACTTGTGAGGAGCAGCCATGACCGGCGACGCCTGGTCCTGGGACGAGACGCTGTTCGCCGGAACGGCCGCCCACTACACCCGGGGCAGGCTCCCGTACGCCCCTGGACTGGCGGAGGCGCTGGCCGGGGCGCTGGGGCTCGACGGGCGGGGGCGGCTGCTCGACGTGGGGTGCGGGCCGGGCACGCTGGCGCTGGGGCTGGCCCACCTGTTCGGCGAGGTCGTCGGGGTGGACCCGGACGCCGGGATGATCGCCGAGGCGCGCCGCGTGGGCGCCGAGGAGCCCAAGGCCACCTGGGTGCGGGCCAGGGCCGAGGAACTGCCGCCGGGCCTCGGCACCTTCACACTGGCGGTCTTCGGCCAGTCCTTCCACTGGATGGACCGCGACCTGGTGGCGGCGACCGTACGGCGCGTGCTGCGGCCCGGCGGCGCCCTGGCGCACGTCTCGGACCTGAAGGGCGAACCGCGTCCCACCGAGGGGCTGCCGCACCCGCCGGTCCCGTACGCCGCGATCGACGGGCTGGTCCGGCGCTACCTCGGCCCGGTCCGCCGCGCCGGGCAGGGGCTGCTGCCGCACGGCACGCCGGGCGACGAGGCCGCCGTCCTCGCCCGGGCGGGCTTCGCCGGCCCGCAGCGGATCGTCGTCCCGGGCGGACGGCCGCTGGAGCGCACGGCCGACGACGCGGTCGCGGGCGTCTTCGCGCTCTCCTCCTCGGCCCCGCACCTCTTCGCCGAGCGCCGTCCGGCCTTCGAGGCGGACCTCCGCCTCCTCCTCGCCCGGACCTCGCCGTCGGGGCTCTTCTCGGAGCGGCAGCCGAGCAGTGAGGTGTTCATCTGGCGCACCACGGAAGAGCGTTGACGGTCCGGGGCCGTCAACGCTCCCACGGGGGAGGATGGAGAGGAGGAGTGGAGAGCGGTCAGCGGACCACGTCGAGGACCTGCTTCTGGATGCCGTTCCCGTAGGCCTCGTACTCGACCAGCTTCAGCTTCTGGGCGTCCTTGTCCGTCGTGCTGAACAGGCGCTTGCCGGCGCCGAGCAGCAGCGGGAAGACGAGCAGGTGGTAGCGGTCGATCAGGCCGGCGTCCGAGAGGGCGTGGTTCAGGGTGGCGCTGCCGTGGACGATGATCGGGCCGCCCTCGGTCTCCTTCAGCGCGGCGACCTCGTCGAGCGAGCACAGGATGCTGGTCTCACCCCAGTTCGACACCAGGTCGGCCTCGGTGAGGGTGGTGGAGACGACGTACTTCGGCAGCGTCTTGTAGTGGGCGAACTCCGCCATGTCCGGCCACACCGGGCTGAACGCCTGGTAGCTGGCCCGGCCGAGCAGCATCGCGGTGGCCTCCTCCTGCTCCCGCCCCTTGATCTCGAACGCCTCGGGGAGGAACTCGATGTCCTTGAAGGTCCAGCCGGAGTTGCGGTAGCCGGGTTCGCCGCCGGGGCCCTCGACGACGCCGTCGAGCGAGATGAAGGCGGTGCTGATCAGGGTGCGCATGGGTGGTACCTCGGTTCTCGTGCGGTTCTGCTTCTGTCGGGTCTGAAGGAGGTCTCAAGGAGATCTGAAGGTCTGAAGGTCTGATGGCCCGAAGGTCCGAAAGGTCAGGTGAGAGCGCCGGTCAGCCACCGCTGCCAGGCGGCCTCGGCCTCGCCCCCGGTCCCGGCTTCACCCCCGGCCCCGCCCGGCGTCGGGCCGAAGAGGTGGTGGAACATCAGCACCAGGCCGGAGCCGTGGTGGAAGGTGTAGAGCCCGTCGGCGGTGCGGACCTCGAAGCGCTCGTCGTCCGCCCAGACCACCTCGCCGTCCAGCGGCGGCAGGCCCGCCGGTTCGCCGTGGACCCGGGTGCCCGCGGCGACCGGGAGCGGCAGCGACAGGGCGCGGGCGAGGAGGGCCCGGACCTCCGGTCCCGTCCGGCCGCCCGCCGGTGCGGCGGCGAAGACGGGGACGGCGGTGCGGCCGGGGAAGTGGGTGAGGTACTCGCGGAGCGTGTGGAGGTGGAAGGGCCAGCCGCGGCGCAGCGCGTCGTACTCGTCCTGCCAGTCGTCGCCGAGCAGGCCGCTGTGGACGACGCGGAGCACGGTGGCGCCGCCGTCCCGGCCCTCGATCAGGTACTCGAAGGCCATGAACCGGCCGTCCTCGCCGGTGGCCGTACGGGTGGCCAGGCGCTTGCCGGGCTCGTAGGCGGTGACGACCGCCTCCGCGCGGTGGCCCCCGGTCTCCATGACGGCGGTGCCGCCCTCGCGCGGGTCCAGCTCGTTGCGGCCCATGAACCAGGAGTCGATCCCCGGTCCGGTGGCGATCGCCTCCCAGACCTGTTCCGGGTTCGCCGGCAGGGAGGTCTCCAGCTCGATCTCGAACGGGTGGGTCATCGTCGGTCCTCCTGGTCCGCCCGGGTGACGGCCTGTTCCGTGCCGGGGCCGGCCTGTTCCGTGCCGGTCACGTCCTGCTCCGCCCTGGTCCCGTCCTGCTCCGCCCCGGGGCCGGGCTGGGCGGCGGGGATCTGGTGGAGTCCGACGATCACCCGGTGGCTGCGGCCCCCGGGGGCGGACTCGTCGTGGTAGCGGCTGACGAGGGTGGCCACGGACTGGGCCAGTTCCTCGGCGAAGGCGGCCCGGTCGGCGGCGGAGGCGAACCGCACCTGCGCGTCGATGCCGAAGCTGGCGACCCGCCGGCGGGCCCGGGAGGCGCCGGTCAGCAGGGCCCCGACCTCCTGCACCAGCCGGGAGCCGAGCGCCAGCAGCCAGCGGGCGGAGAGCTGGTCGGGGGAGCGGGCGGGGTCCGGGCTCACGGCGGCCAGGACGCTGGGGGAGATCACGTAGGAGGCCGCGGTGGCGCGGTACACGCGTTCGGTGACGTTGCCCTTGCGGCGTTCCTCGTCGAGTTCGACGAGGCCGTGCCGCTCCAGTTCCTTCAGGTGGTAGTTGACCTTCTGCCGGGGCAGGCCCAGCCGGGCGGCCAGCATGGCGGCCGAGGCGGGCTCGGTCAGGGCGGCGAGGAGGCGTGACCGCAGGGGGTCCAGCGAGGCCTCGGCCGCGGCGGGTTCTTCGATCACGGCGACTTCCAGCACCGTTCCAGCATCCATCCGACAAAAAAATTTGTCAAGGAAAAAAGGTTTGTCGGTAGTCCGGTCGGACGAACGGTGTCGCCCGTCCGGTGCCGGATCCTCCGGCGGCCGCGCCGAGGCGCGCAGCCCCGCGCCGCGATCCGCGCGGCCCCGCCGAGGCGGGACAGCGGAGAGTGACGGGCGGGGTGGACGGATCGGACTTGAATCTTTGCGAACGAATGTTCGATCCTGGGGGTGTGCCCGTTTTCGAACCTTTTTTCGAATCAACCGCCGAGCAGACCGCACGCCCCGTGCTCCGCCCGGTGGCGTCCCCGGCTGCCGTGTCGGGAAAACGGGGGCAACAGGGGGAGGACGGGGAGCAGAAGGAGCGGCGGGGGCTGCTGCCGGTGCCGTCCGCCCTCCGGGAGGTGCTGCCCGAGGCCGGGCTGCGCCGGGGGACGGCGGTGTCGGTGGCGGGCGGGGACACCGGGCTGCTGCTGGCGCTCGCCGCCGGGGTGAAGGAGACCGGGGGTGGCTGGGCCGCGGCGGTCGGACTGCCGGACCTGGGGCTGGCCGCCGCCGAGGGGTACGGGCTGGACCTGCGCCGGCTGCTGGTCGCGGACGACCCGGGGCCGCACTGGGCCGAGGTGGTCTCGGTGCTGGCCGGCGCGGTCGAGCTGATCATGCTGCGCCCGGACGGGCCGGTGCCGCCGAAGCTGGCCGCCCGGCTGGCGGCGGTGCTGCGGCGCAGCGGCTGCGTGCTGCTGGTCGCCGGACCGTGGCCGGGCGCGGCACTGCGGCTGGGGGTGCGCTCCGGGCGCTGGTTCGGGCTGGGCGACGGCCATGGACAGCTCGTCGGCCGGCAGGTGGAGGTGGTGGCCGAGGGCCGCGGCTCGGCGGTGCGCGGCCGGACGGCCCGGCTCTGGCTGCCGGACGAGTACGGCGCGGTGCGTCCGCTCCAGGAGCAGCCGCAGCCGGTGGCGGAACCCACGGTGATACCGGCGGCGGAGCCGATGGCACCCCGCGTGGCGGCGGTGGTCTGAAGTGACGGCCGAGACAGCGATGGCATCCGGGACGGCGGACGACAGGACCCCCCGGGTGCTGGTGGTCTGGTGTCCGGACTGGCCGGTGGCGGCCGTCACCGGCGACGACCCGGTCGCGGTGACCGAGGGCGGGCGGATCCTCGCCTGCTCGGAGGGCGCCCGGGCGGCCGGGGTGCGGCAGGGGCAGCGGCTCAAGCTGGCCCAACGGCTCTGCCCGGAGCTGGAGTTGCGCGACCGCGACCCGGAGGCGGAGACCCGGCGCTTCGAGCCGGTGGTCGCGGCGGTGGAGGCGTTCACGCCCCGGGTGGAGGTGATCCGCCCGGGCCTGTGCGCGATCCCGGTGAAGGGCCCGGGCCGCTACTTCGGCGGCGAGGAGGCGCTGGCCGCCAAGGTCGGCAGGGCGGTGGCGGACGCCCTCGGGCAGCCGCTCGTCCCGGACGCCGTTCCGGGCGCGCCGGCCGTCGAAGAGCGGCAGCCCACCGCCCCTCCACCGGCCACCACCGCCCCCCGGGCCCGGGTCGGTGTCGCCGACGGCCTGTTCGCCGCCGTGCTCGCCGCCCGGGCCGGGGTGCTGGTCCCGGCCGGACGGACGGCGGAGTTCCTCGCCCCGTACCCGGTGAGCGCGCTGGGCGACGAGGCGCTGGCCGAACTGCTCGGGCGGCTCGGCCTGCCCACCGTCGGGGCCTTCGCCGCGCTGCCGGCCGAGTCGGTCGCGGACCGCTTCGGCCCGTCCGGGACGGTCGCGCACCGGCTGGCCCGGGGTTTGCAGCCGCGTCCGCTGGTGCCCCGCGACGAGGAGCCGGACCTCGCCGTCGAGCAGCGCTTCGACCCGCCGGAGCCGTCGGCCGAACCGCTGGTGTTCGTCGCCCGCGCGCTGGCCGAGCAGCTGCACCAGCGGCTGGCCGGGGCCGGGCTGACCTGCCGCCGGGTGGCCGTCGAGGTGGCCTGCGCGGACGGCCGGACGGCCTCCCGGCTGTGGCGGCACGAGGGCCGGCTGTCCGCGACGGCACTGGCCGAGCGGGTCCGCTGGCAGCTCCAGGCCTGGCAGGGCGCGGGCACCTTCACCGGCATCGGCATCGGCATCGGCACCGGCACCTTCACCGGCACAGGCGACGGCGACGGCAACGGCAACGGGGACGGCGGGGAGGACACCGGCTTCACCCTGCTCCGGCTCGCCCCCGACGGCCTCTCCCCGGACCAGGGCCGCCAGCTCGCGCTGTGGGGCCAGGCCGTCGCGGACGACCGGGTGGAGCGGGCGGTCGCCCGGGTGCAGGCGGTGCTCGGCCACGCCGGGCTGCGCCGGATCGAGCCGGCCGGCGGGCGCGGCCCGGGCGAGCAGGCGGTGAAGGTGCCGTGGGGCGAGCCGTACGAGGCGGCGGTGCCGTCCGACGCGCCGTGGCCGGGGCGGCTGCCGGAGGTGTGGCCCGCCGTGGTGCTGCGGGAGCCGGCGCCGGTGCGGGTGCTGGACGGGGCTGGGCGGCCGGTCACGGTGGACGGCCGGGCGGGGGTGTCGGCCCGGCCGGCCCTGGTCGTGGTCCGGGGTCGGGAGGAGCGGGTGGACGGCTGGACCGGGCCCTGGCCGGCGGTCGAGTACTGGTGGGACCAGTCGCTGGCCCGGCGCCGGGCACGGTTCCAGGTCGTGGTGGAGGGCGGCCGGGCGCTGCTGCTCACCGTGGAGGGGGGTGCCTGGTACCTGGAGGCCGGCTACGACTAGCGGCCCCGGCACCCGAACGGAGCAGGCCCGCAAGGGCAGGGCCGAAGGGAGCAGGCCGAGAAGGCCGAGTAGGCGAGCAGGGGGGAGCAGGACGAGCACGAGAACGACGAAGGCAACCCCCGATGGGCTTCACCAGCCACCCCACGCTCCCCTGGAGCGAGCTGCACCGCCGGCTGACCGGCGCGGCGCCGGACCGTACGGTCGTCCCGCTGCGCCGCCCCGCCCCGGCTCCCGAACGCGCCGTACCGGAGAAGCCCGCCGCACCGGAGCAGCCCGCCACCCCCTGGGCCGAACTGCACGTCCACTCCGCCTTCAGCTTCCTGGACGGCGCCAGCGACCCGGAGGACCTGGTCGCCGAGGCGGTCCGGCTCGGCGTGGAGACCCTCGCGATCACCGACCACGACGGCCTGTACGCCGCCGTCCGGCTCGCCGAGGCGGCCCGGGGCACGGGCCTGGGCACCGTGTTCGGCGCCGAGCTGACGATCCGCGACGGCGGGACGGGCCGCGACGGCGGGACGGTGGAACACCTGCTGGTCCTCGCCCGCGACCCGGCCGGCTACCGCCGCCTCTCCGCCGCGATCGCCGCCGCCCAGCTGGCCGGCGGCGCCAAGGGCAACCCGGTGTACGACCTCGGGGCGCTCGCCGGGGCGCACGACGGCCACTGGGCGGTGCTCACCGGCTGCCGCCTCGGCCGGGTCCCCGCCGCGCTCGCCGGGAGGAACGGCCCGGACCAGGGCGAGGCCGAGCGCAGGCTCCGCACCCTCGCCGAGGCGTTCGGCCCGGAGAACGTCCACGTCGAGCTGATCGACCAGTGGCTGCCCGGCGACGACCGGCGCAACGACGCCCTCGCCGCCCTCGCGGCGAAGGCGCGGCTCCCCGTCGTCGCCTCCACCAACGCCCACCACGCCGGCCCCGCCCAGGGCCGCCTCGCGCAGAGCCTCGCCGCCCTGCACGAGCGCCGCACCCTCCAGGACGCGGTCGGCTGGACCAGCGCGGCCGGCACCGCGCACCTGCGTTCGGGCCGCGAGATGGCCGGCCGGCTGGCCCGCTTCCCCGGGGTGCAGCGGGCCACCGCCGAACTCGGCCGGGCCTGCGCCTTCGACTTCGCCCGGCTGGACCCGGAGCTGCCCGGCTTCCCCGTCCCCGCGGGCGGGACCGAGATCGGCCACCTGCGCGCCCTGGTCGCGGCCGGCGGCCCGGCCCGCTTCGGCTCCGGCAACGCGGCCGCCCGCCGTCAGCTCGCCAAGGAGCTGGACGTGATCGAGGACCTCGACCTGGCCGGCTACTTCCTGATCGTGCACGACATCGTGGACTTCTGCCGGAGCCGGGACATCTGGTGCCAGGGCCGCGGCTCGGCCGCCAACTCGGCGGTCTGCTACGCCCTCGGGATCACCGCCGTCGACCCGGTCCACTACAAGCTGCTGTTCGAACGCTTCCTCTCCACCGCCCGGGACGGGCCGCCCGACATCGACCTGGACATCGAGAACCGCCGCCGCGAGGAGGTCATCCAGTACGTCTACGGCCGCTACGGGCGCGAGCACGCCGCCCAGGTCGCCAACGTGATCACCTACCGGCCCCGGCTGGCGATCCGCGACGCCGCCCGGGTGCTCGGCTACCCGCAGGGGCAGGTGGACGCGTTCAGCCGGCAGACCGACTTCCGCTCCGCCCCCGGCGCGGACGCCGTCATCCCCGCCGACGTGCTCCGACTCGCCGCCCAGCTCCACGGTCTGCCCCGCCACCTGGGCATCCACTCGGGCGGCATGGTGCTCACCAAGGAGCCGATCGGCGAGATCTGCCCCACCGAGTGGGCCCGGATGCCCGGGCGCTCCGTGCTCCAGTGGGACAAGGAGTCCATCGCCGGCGCCGGGCTGGTGAAGATCGACCTGCTCGGCCTGGGCATGCTCGCCGCCCTGCACGACGCCTGCGACCTGGTCGCGGAGCACCACGGCCTGCGCTACGACCTGGCCACCATCCCGGACGACGACAAGGGCGTGTACGCGATGCTGCGCCGGGCGGACACCGTCGGGGTGTTCCAGGTCGAGTCCCGGGCCCAGATGGCGACCCTGCCCCGGCTCAAGCCGGACCACTTCTACGACCTGGTGGTCGAGGTGGCGCTGATCCGCCCCGGCCCGATCCAGGGCGGCTCCGTCCACCCGTACCTGCGCCGCCGCGCCGGGGCGGAGCCGCCCGGCTGCCCGCACCCGCTGATGGAGAACGCCCTCGGCAAGACCCTCGGGGTGCCGCTGTTCCAGGAGCAGATGATGCAACTCGCCATCGACTGCGCCGGGTTCACCCCGGAGGAGGCCGACCGGCTGCGCCAGGCGATGGGCGCCAAGCGCTCGCACGAGCGGGTCGCCCGGCTGCGCGAGCGGCTGCTCACCGGGATGGCCGAGCGCGGCATCCCGGCCGAGGTGGCGGAGGACGTCTACGGCAAGATCGAGGCCTTCTCCAACTACGGCTTCCCGGAGAGCCACGCGATCAGCTTCGCCTACCTGGTGTACGCCAGCGCCTGGTTGAAGCACCACTTCCCGGCGGCCTTCACCTGCGCCCTGCTGGCCAACCAGCCGATGGGCTTCTACTCGCCGCTCAGCCTGGTCGCGGACGTCCGGCGGCACGGCGTGCGGGTGCGCGGGGTGGACGTCAACGCCAGCGGGGCGCGGCCCACCCTGGAGCCGTACCGGGGGCCGACCCCGAAACCGCCGCTGACCGCCGGACGCCCGCAGCCGGCGATCCGGCTCGGCCTGGAGACGGTGCGCGGCATCGGCACCCCGCAGGCCGAGGCGATCGTGGCAGGGCAGCCGTACGCCGACCTGGAGGACTTCGCCCGCCGCACCGGCCTGCCCGGTCCCGCCCTGGAGGCGCTGGCGACGGCGGGGGCCTTCGACTGCTTCGAACTGACGAGACGTCAGGCGCTGTGGGCGGCAGGGGCGTTCGCCGGGATCTCGGACGGACTGATCCCCGGCACCACCCCCGGGACCGAGGCGCCGGAGCTGCCCGGCATGAGCCCGGTCGAGGAGACCATCGCCGACCTGTGGGCCACCGGCACCTCCGCCACCAGCCACCCGCTCCAGCACCTGCGCGCCCACCTGGACCGCGGCGGCGCGCTCAGCGCCGCCCAACTCCCGGATGTGCCACCGGGAACGGAGGTGGTGGTCGGCGGCCTGGTCACCCACCGGCAGCGGCCGCCGACGGCCGGCGGGGTGCTCTTCCTCAGTCTGGAGGACGAGACCGGGCTGATCAACGTGATCTGCAACCGCCCGGTCTGGGAGTCCCAGCGCCGCACCGCCCTGGACCGGGCCGGGCTGCTGGTGCACGGCCGCGTCGAGCGCGACCGGGGCGCGACCAACCTGGTCGCCACCCGGCTCACCCCGCTCCGGATCGGCCTCTGAGCGGGGCGGGCCGGCGTGTGCCTGTGAGGCGGCGCGTGTCGACGCGTCGGGGTACGGCTAGAAGGCGGGCTGGTCGCCGAGGTCGAAGATCCGCAGGTCGGTGAGGCGGACGGTGTACCAGACGTCCTGGCTGCCCCCGCCACTCCAGAACTCGGTCAGCCGGACGGAGGCGTAGCCCTCCTCCTCCTTGACCTGCTGGGCCGACCAGCTCGCCGGGACGTTCTGCGCGCGGAACACCGGATCGGCGTCGTTCTGCATCGCCCACTGGTCCAGCCGGTAGTTCAGGTACGGGGAGAGGTACTGCTCGCGGACCTGCCGCGGGCTCTCGGTGCCGCCCCCGCCCTCCACGGCGTCGCGGTACGCCGCCAGGAAGGTGAGCACCTGCTGGGCGGCCGGGGTGGCCGCCCGGACCTGGGCCCCGGCGACCACGGGGGCGGGTGCCGCGACGGCGGCCTGGGCGGGGGTGGCGGCCAGGCCGCCGACGGCGAGCAGGGCGGCGGTGAAGGACAGTGCGGTGCGCATGGCACGTGTACGGATCATGCGGGCATTCCACCACCCCGGAAGGCTCCGGCCCATCGCCGGAAGGAGTGGTGTACCCGTACTGCCCAACAGATGTGACGATACGTCAGGCGGCGGGGTAGCCGATCTCCGCGAGGTCGACGGCGAGCTCCTCCTCGTCGATGTCCGGGTTGAGCGCCGCCAGCACGGCCGGGGTGAGCGGGCGCAGCGCCAGGACGTGCTCGATCGCGGCGAGGTCCAGCTCGTGCTCCGGCTCGAAGTACTCCGTGGCCCAGGCCCGGTAGCCGGCGGCCGAGCCGTCCAGCAGCAGGTCGAAGAGGCCCTCCGCGCCCCGCTCGGCGGCCGCGCCCCGCCAGGCGCCGTCCTCGTGGGCGCGCCAGAAGCAGCGGGTGACCGTCGGTCCGTCCTCGTCCCCGAAGGCGGGCTCCTCGGCGAAACGGCGGAACTCCTCGGGCACGGCCGCGAGCAGCTCCGGGGCGTTGGGCGCCTCGTGGTCGAAGCCGCGCCCGTAGGCGCCGACGGGGGAGAAGACCAGGCACCAGTCGTCGCCCTCGCCGTCGCGCATCGAGGCCAACTCCTCGCCCTCGTCCCAGGAGGCGTCGAAGGAGTGGTACCGCGCCTCCCAGTCGTCGGGGCTGAGGATCGCGTCGAGCGTGGCGAGGGCGCGGCAGCGGTCGCGCAGGTCGGGGATGGCGGGCAGTCGGTTGAGCAGGTCGTCCATGGGCGCTATTCAACCAACCCCGGCGGTCCGCCCGCGCCCCGGGCCGCCCCCCCTTGCCTGGTGCGCCGCCCTACGCCCCGGGCTGCCGTCCCTTGCCCGGCGCCCCGGCGAAGACCTGGGCGATCGGGAGCCAGGCGGTGGCGACGGGCCCGGTGGCGGTGAGGGCGAGGTCGTCCCGGTGCCGGCGCTGGGTCACCAGCAGGCAGAAGTCCAGGGCGGGGCCGGCCACCACGTCCTGCGCCCCGACCGGGCCGATGGACCAGGACCCGCCGTCGGGCGCGGTCAGGTCGAGCCGGACCGGGCGCTCGGGCACGGGCAGTCCGTGCAGGGTGAAGGCGAAGCCCAGGGTGCGCAGCCCCAGGTGGGCGATGTGCCGCAGCCGGTCGGTGGGCTCGCGGGTGGCGCCGAGCGCGTCCGCGACGTCCTGGCCGTGCGCCCAGGTCTCCATCAGCCGGGCGGTCGCCATCGAGGCGGGCTTCATCGGCGGGCCGAACCAGGGCAGCCGGGCGTCGGCCGGAGCGGCGCCGAGCGCGGCCAGCACCTCCGCCCGCCCGGCCCGCCAGCGGGCGAGCAGCGCCGCGGGCCCGGCGGGCAGTCCGGCGCGGGCGCCGTCCTCGACCGGGTCGGCGCCGGCCGCCAGCAGCTCGGTGAAGTGCCCGCCGAGCGACGCGCCGAAGCCCTCCGGGTCGCGTGCGGCCCGGGCCGTCCAGTCGTCGGTCCAGGCCAGGTGGGCGATCTGGTGCGCCACCGTCCAGCCCTCGGCGGGGGTCGGGCGGGCCCACTCCTCGGCCGGCAGCCCGGCGACCAGGTCGTCCAGCACCGCGCTCTCGGCCCGCAGGTCCGCCAGCAGGCCGCCCAGCACGTCGCCCGGTACGTTCGGCTCGGTCATCGGCTCCCTTTCCGGTCACGGCAGTTGCTACCCGCCGGTAGCGTACGGCCGGACACTACTCCCGGCCCGGCGGCGGCGTCCGCCACTCCACGAAACACGCACGTCAGGACTCTCGCCACCGGCCGCACCGCGTGTGACAATTCCGCGATGACCAGGGCTGCGGACCCCCATCCTGCGCACCCCGTCGCCGACGCCGCGCGACCCGAGGACCCCGAACTCGCCGCGCGCGCCGCCGAGCTGGTGCGGGACGCCGTGCTCGGCGACCTCGCCCGCCGGGTGGTGGCCGAGTGCGGCGCCGACGTCGGCCTGGTCGGCGTGCCCGAGCCGCTGCCCGGCAGCCGTCCCGGCAGCGAGGGCATGGTGCTGCGGCACTGGGCCGGCACCCGGGCCGACCTGCTGCACGACGTGCCCGTCCCGGCCGGACTCGGCCTCGGCGGCCGGGCGCTCGCCGAACGCGCGCCCAGCTGGGTGCCCGACTACCGTGCGGCGACGACCATTTCGCACCACTACGACGCGGCCGTGGCCGCCGAGGACCTGTACGCGATGCTCACCGTCCCGCTGATGGACGGCGACACCGTGCACGGCGTGGTGTACGCCTCGCTGCGCGCCGTCGTCCCGTTCGGGGACGTGCGGATCTCCGCGGTCGGCACGCTGGCGAAGGCGGCGACCCGGGCACTGGCCGGGGCCGCCGCCTGGAGCCGCGAACGGCCCGGCGGAAAGCCCTGTGAGCAGTCCTGCGGAAAGCCCTTCGCCAAGCCCTTCGACAAGTCCCGGACGGCCGCCCCCGTACCGCCGTTGACCCCGCGCGAGCACGAGGTGCTGCGCTGGGTGGCGACCGGCCGGACCAACCCGGAGATCGCCGCCCGACTGGGCCTGACCTGCAACACGGTGACGGGCTACCTCAAGTCCGCGATGCACAAGCTCGGCGTCCGCAACCGGACCGAACTCGCCCTCGCGGCGAGGGAGTCGGGGCTCGTCGGGTGACGGGCCCCCGGCGCGGCCTCAGTTGACCCGGCGCTCCCGCCCGGTCCAGTACGGCTCGCGCAGCCGGAACTTCTGCAGCTTCCCGGTGGCGGTGCGCGGCAGGGCGTCCCGGAACTCCACCGTGGTGGGCGACTTGTAGCCGGCCAGCCGCTGCTTGCAGTGCGCGATCAACTCGGCCTCGGTGACGGCCTCGTGGCCCTCCCGGAGCACCACCAGCGCCTTCACCGTCTCGCCCCACTTCTCGTGCGGCACCCCGATCACCGCCGTCTCGGCGACCGCCGGGTGGTCGTACAGGCAGTCCTCCACCTCGATCGAGGAGACGTTCTCCCCGCCGCTGATGATGACGTCCTTCTTGCGGTCGGAGATGGTCAGCAGGCCGTCCGTGAGGGTGCCGCCGTCGCCGGTGTGGAACCAGCCGTCCCGCAGCGCCTCGGCCGAGGCCTCCGGCTGCTGCCAGTAGCCGTCCAGCACGGTGTTGGAGCGCACCAGCACCTCGCCGGACGCGTCCACCCGCAGCCGGGTGCCGAGCGCGGGGGAGCCGGCCTGCACCAGCTTCTCGGCCCGCTCGGCGGCCGGCAGCGCGTCCCACTCGGCCCGCGAGCGGTTGACCGTGACCACCGGGGAGGTCTCGGTCAGGCCGTAGAGCTGCATGAACTCCCAGCCCAGCTGCTCCTCGACCTGCTGGATCACCGAGGTCGGCGGCGGGGCGCCGGCCACCACCAGCCGCACCCGGTCCCGGCCGGGCACCGGGCCGTGCCAGTCGGCGGCCGCGTCCAGCACCATCTGGACCACGGCGGGCGCGCCGGACAGGAAGGTCACCCCGTGCCGCTCGACCCGGCGCAGGATCTCCGCGCCGTCCACCTTGCGCAGCACGATGTGCCGGGCGCCCAGGCCGGTGAGCGAGAACGGCAGGCCCCAGCCGTTGGCGTGGAACATCGGCAGGGTGTGCAGGTAGACGTCCCGGTCGCCGGCCCCGTAGTGCAGGGCCATCAGCGTCGCGTTCAGCCAGACGTTGCGGTGGGTGAGCTGAACGCCCTTGGGGCGGGCGGTGGTTCCGCTGGTGTAGTTGATGGTGGCGGTGTCGTTCTCGTCCACCGCGTACCGCCGCGGGGTGGCGTCGGTGTCGTACAGCACGGCGTCGCTGGCCGCGCCCAGCACGAACTTGTGCTTGGCCACCACCCCGTCCAGGGCGTCGGCGACCTCGGGGTCGACCAGCAGCACGGAGGCGCCGCTCTGCTCGACGATGTACGACACCTCCTCGGCCTTCAGCCGGAAGTTCACCGGCACCAGCACCCGGCCGTACCCGCTCACCCCGAAGAAGGAGGTCAGCAGCCGGGCCGAGTTGTGCGAGACGATCGCGACCCGCTCGCCCGGCCCGACACCGAGCCGGTCCAGCCCGGCGGCCTGGGCCCGGGCCAGTTCGGCGACCCGGCGGTAGCTCAGCTCGCCCCAGGATTCGGCCGGCTGCACGGGCTCGTCGACGATGCCGACCCGGTCGCCGTAGACCAGCTCGGCCCGGTCGAGGAAGTCCATCACGGAGAGTGGAATCTGCATGGGGCCACTGTCCTCCCCCACCCGCCCCCTGCACACCCCCGATCGGGGGTGTCACCCGCCCGCGCCCAACCCGTCCGCGTCGGCTCCGCCCGCGCCCACCCCGCCCGCCACCGCCCCGGCTGCCGCCAGCGCCGCCGCCAGCCGGTCCCGGGCCTCCGTCTGGGCGGCGATCCGGCGCTCCAGCACCGCCAGCCGCCGCCGGGCGATCCCCAGCACCTGCTCGGACGGCCGGACCGCCAGCACGTCCCCGTCCAGGCAGCCCAGCAGGGGGCGGACGTCCTCCAGGGTGAGCCCGGCGGCCACCAGCGCACGGATGTTGCGCACCCGGACGACCGCCGGCTCGCCGTACTCGCGGTAGCCGTTCGGCGCGCGCTCGGAGTCGATCAACCCGGCCTGCTCGTAGTGCCGCAGAGCGCGCGCGGTACTGCCGGTCCGGGCCGCCAGCTCGCCGATCCGCACCGCCACCCGTCCCCTCCCGGTCAGCCCACCAGCGCGCCGCCGTCCACCGGCAACACTACGCCGGTCACGAACGAGGCCTGCGGCGAGGCGAGTCGGGTGATCGCCCAGGCCACCTCCTCGGGGCGGCCGATCCGGCCCAGCGGGGTGTGCTCGATCTGCCACTTCCGGATCGCCGCCCGCTGCTCGGGGCCGTACCCGGAGTGGTCGCCGATCGGGGTGTCGATCGCCCCGGGCGCCACCGCCACCACCCGGATCCCGCGCGGCGCCAGCTCCACCGCCCAGCTGCGGGTGACCGTCTCCAGCGCCGCCTTGGTCGCCGCGTACACCGAGTTGCTCGGCCAGCCGCGCTGCCCGACGGCGGTGCTGACGTTGACCACCACGCCCCGGCTCCCGCTCAGCGCCGGCACCGCGGCCTGGCCGAGCAGCACCGGGGCGACCAGGTTGGTCGCCAGCAGCGCCTCGACGCCCGCCCGGTCGAAGCCGCCGATCCCCTGCCCGCTCCGCACGATCGCCGCGTTGTTGACCAGCACGTCCAGCCGTCCGAACCGCTCCAGTGCCGCCCGGACGATCTCCTCCGGCGCGCCCGGCCCGGTCACGTCCGCGGCCAGCGGCTCGATCAGCGCCGGGTACGCGGCGGCCGTCGCGGCCAGCGGCTCCGGCCGCCGCCCCACCGCCAGCACCCGCGCCCCCTCGGCGGCGAAGGCCAGCGCCGTCTCCCGCCCGATCCCCGTCCCGGCCCCCGTGACCACCACGACCCGGCTCCGCGTCCCGCTCTCGTCGTCCATGGGCCCACCCTCCGACCCTGCCGCCAGCGTCAGGGTCAAGCGGGAACGGCGGAGCCGTCGGGTCGGTCCGCCAGGACGCCGCGCACCCGGGCCCACCCCGCCCGCCACCCGGGCCCGGGCCTCCGCTCGCCGAGCCCGGCGCGAACAGCGGGCCCGGGGCCGCGCCGACCGGGCCCTCCGGCTGCTAGGAAGGTCGCAACATACGGTTCACCCACGGGGAGCACAGCCATGAACGACCAACGGCCCGGCACGCTCTACGAGGCCGTCGGCGGCATCGACGTCCTGCGCCGGCTCAGCCGGACCTTCTACCGGGGCGCCCTCGCCGACCCCCTGCTCGCGCCGGTCTTCGCCGACTTCACCCCCACCCACATCGAGCACGTCGCGGTCTGGCTGGCCGAGGTGTTCGGCGGCCCGACCGGCTACACCGACCGACTGGGCGGCCACCAGGCGCTGCTCCGCGCCCACCTGGGCCTGGCCGTCACCGAGGAGCAGCGGCTGCGCTGGATGGAGCTGATGGCCGAGGCCGTCCGCGCGGAGCTGCCCGGGGACGAACTGCTGCGCCGCCGGGTGCTGGAGTACTTCGACTGGGGCACCAGGATCGCCGAGGACGTCTCCGGCTCCCCGGCCGGCACCGACCTCGGCGATCCCGGCCCGACCCCGCGCTGGGGCTGGGAGGGCCTCAAGTGACCACCGCCCTGACGGCCGACGGCCTGCTGCTGCGCCCCTTCGAGGACGCCGACGCGCCGGCCCTGATCGAGGCCTACCGGGACGCGACCCTGCGCCGCTTCACCCGGACCCCGGTCGGCGACGCCGAGGAGGCCGCGCACTGGCTGCGCCTCCAGGAGGAGGGCCGTGCGGCGGGCACCCGGTACAGCTTCGCCGTCCTGGACGGCGCCGAGCTCGTCGCCAACGTCGCTCTCAAGTACCCCACTCCCGGCGGGGAGACGGCCGAGGTGGGGTACTGGACGGCAGCCCCGGCCCGTGGCCGGGGGGTGGCCCCGCGCGCGGTGGAGGCCCTCACCGCCTGGGCCTTCGCCACCTTCGCCGAGGGCGGCCTGCGCCGGATCGACCTGCTGCACCAGGTGGACAACCCCGCCTCCTGCCGGGTCGCGGAGAAGGCCGGCTACCCGTTCGTGGAACTGCTCCCGCCCTTCCCGCCCTTTCCGCTGGACGGCCACCGGCACTCCCGCAAATGGCTGGACGAACCCGAACCGCGCAGGTCAGAGTAGGCGGATGGCATCTCTGGTACGACATGTGACGATCGATTGCGGCGACGCGCACGCCCTGGCCTCCTTCTGGGCGCAGGCGCTGGACGGCACCCTGGGCGAGGACGACAACCCGTGCGACGAGGAGGCGGTGGTGAACTCCGCCGGCGCCTCGCTGCTCTTCATCCGGGTGCCCGAGGGCAAGGCGGCGAAGAACCGGGTCCACCTCGACCTCCAGCCGCAGGACCGCAGCCGGGACGAGGAGGTGGAGCGCCTGGTCGCCCTCGGGGCGACCGTGCTGGCGGACCACCGCCTCCCGGACGGCAAGGGCTGGGTCACCCTCGGGGACCCGGAGGGCAACGAGTTCTGCATCGAGCGCAGCCAGGCCGAGCGGATCGCCACCGGGAGCGCCTGACCGGTCGGATCAGTCCGGCCACTCGCCCATGGCCGCCCGCCAGGTCCACGAGGACTTGCGCGGGCGGCCGTTCAGTTCCCCGCGCCCGGTGCACCAGAGCAGGACCTCCGCCGGGTGGGCATCAGGCTCCCGCGGTGCGTGCGGGAAGAGCCGGTCGAGCGCGAAGCGGCACGGTTCGGCGGGCGGCTGCCAGGGCAGGCCGAGGCCGCGGGTGATGTCGTGGGTGTGCAGCAGGGTCTCGGCGACGCCCATCGCGGCGAAGCCGAGCGGTTCGCAGGGCCCGTGGTGGTAGGCGCGCAGCTCGGGCGGGGCGGCGTCCAGGGCGGTGGCGAGGAGGTGCCCGGCGGCGGTGACCACGGTGAGCACCTGGGCCGGGTCGGCCTCGGGCCGGACGGTGAGGTCCAGCGGCAGGTAGCGGTCGCGGGGGCGGGCGGCGAGCTGGCCGGCGTAGGCGAGCAGGTCGTGGGCGATGTGGGCGGCGGTGTCGCGGCAGCTCCACTCCAGGAGCCCGGCGGGGGCGTCCCAGTCGCGGTTCCCGGTGTGCGGGGCGAGGGCGGCCAGGGTGGCGTCCAGGGCGGTTCGTACGGCGTCGCCGTTGGCGGTTCGTACGGCGTCGCCGTTGCGCATGACCACTCCTTCGACGGGGTGTCCGGGGCGTCCGGGGTGTCCGGGGCGTCACACGATAGGCCCAGTGCCCCGGCTCGCGCCGGGAGTTCGTCCGATAATCGGTCCTGTCCGGCGCGTCCGGCGTCCGGCGCCCTGCGATCCAGCGTCCCGCGGTCCGACGCCGCCCCACCCGCGAGCACCCAGGCAGGTACCCATGGCCAGAATCGCCGTGATCGGCGCCGGCGGCACCATCGGCAGCGCGGTCGTCAGGGAGGCGGCGGCGCGCGGGCACGAGGTCACCGCGGTGGTCCGGGACCCGGACCGCTACCGGGGCGCGGCCGCCGCCGTGGAGCGCGCCGACGTGCTGGACCCGGCGGACGTGGCCCGGGTCGCGGCCGGCCGGGACGTCCTGGTGAGCGCCGTCGGCGGCGGCGACGGCCCGGGCCACCAGGCGCTGGTCGAGCCCGCCGCCCGCTCCCTGGTCGAAGGCCTGCGCACGCTGGGCGGCGCGGCCCCCAGGCTGATCGCGGTCGGCGGGGCGGGCAACCTGGAGACCGCGCCGGGCGTGCGGGTCTGGGACGCCCCGGGCCTGCCGGAGCCGCTCCTCCAGATCATGCACGCCCACGGCGCGGCACTGGACTACTACCGGACGGTCTCCGACCTGCGCTGGACGGTGCTCAGCCCGGCCGCCGAGATCGGCCCGGGGGAGCGGACCGGCCGCTACCGCACCGGCCTGGACCAGCTGCTCACCGATGCCGAGGGGCAGAGCCGGATCTCGGTGGCGGACTACGCGGTCGCCCTGGTGGACGAGATCGAGCAGCCCGAGCACATCGGCGAGCGGTTCACCTGCTGCTCCCTGTGAGGGCTGTGAGGGGTCCGGCAGGCGGGGCGTTCGAAGGTGAGGGGTTCACCCCAGCTGGATCGAGCGCTTGGCCAGGCCCATCCAGAACCCGTCGATGACGCTGCGCTGGCTGTCCAGGTCGGCCTCGCCGGCGCCGAGGGTGACGAACAGCGGGGCGAAGTGCTCGGTGCGCGGGTGGGCCAGGCGTCCGGCCGGGGCCTTGTGCTCGAAGTCGAGCAGCGCGTCGAGGTCGTGGGCCTCCAGGGCGCGCCGGCCCCAGTCGTCGAACTCGGCCATCACCGAGGTGATCCGGCCGTCGTTGCTGAGCGCCCGCAGGTTGTGGGTGAAGAAGCCGCTGCCGACGATCAGCACGCCCTCGTCGCGCAGCGGGGCGAGCTTGCGGCCGATCTCCATCAGCCGCTGCGGGTCGAGGGTGGGCAGCGAGACCTGGAGCACCGGGATGTCGGCGTCCGGGTACATCTCCACCAGCGGGACGTACGCGCCGTGGTCGAGCCCGCGGTCGGGGATGTCCTGGACGGGCGTGCCGGGGGCGCGCAGCAGCTTGCGCACGCGCTCGGCGAGGTCCGGCGCGCCGGGGGCGGCGTACCGGACCCGGTAGTAGTGCTCGGGGAAGCCCCAGAAGTCGTACACCAGCGGGACGGTGGTGACGGCGCCGAGGGCGAGCGGGGCCTCCTCCCAGTGGGCGGAGACCATCAGGACGGCCTTGGGTCGGGGCAGGTCGGCGGACCAGGCGGCCAGCTCGCCCGGCCAGACCGGGTCGTCGGCCAGCGGCGGCGCGCCGTGCGACAGGTACAGGGCGGGCATGCGCTCAGGGGCCGCGGTGCTCATGGCGTCCTCCTCGGGGCCGTTCGACCGGCAGGTAGTCCGACAGGTAGTTCAAATTTGAACCTTTACGGAACCGACGGTACACCTTCGTTCGAATTTGAACAACAGGAGTAGGCTTCACCCCATGTCCACACTGAACGAACCCCGCTGGCTGGACCCGGACGAGGCGGCCGCCTGGCGGGGCTTCGTCGTCGCGAGCAACCTGCTGAACCGGCGGCTGGAGCGCCAGCTCAAGGACGACTCCGGACTCTCCCACCAGCAGTACGAGATCCTGGTGCACCTGTCCGCCGCCCCCGGCGACTCGCTGCGGATGACCGAGCTCGCCGACAGGCTGGTCACCTCCAAGAGCGGCCTGACCTACCAGGTCACCCAGCTGGAGCGGGCCGGCCTGGTCGCCCGCCGCTCCTGCCCCAGCGACGTGCGCGGCGTCATCGCCGAACTCACCGACCAGGGCCGCGAGGCGCTGCGCCAGGCCGCGCCCGGGCACGTCGCCCTGGTGCGCGAACTGCTGATCGACGTGCTCAGCCGCGAGCAGCTCGCGGTGCTCGCCGAGGGGCTCGGCGCCGTCAGCGCCCGGCTGCGCCAGGACGAGACCCCGTAGGGCCGGCCCCGCCGACAGCCGCCACCCGGGCCCAGGGCCCGCACCTGCGAGTGGAAGTCCGCCCGATCCATCGCATCTGCGAATGCTCCGGCCGCCGCTCGGGTACTCCTCCACCCGGGCCGCGGCGCCGTGGCCCGGGAGGAGGGAGCACCCATGACCCCGGCGAGACCCACCGTCCGACTGCACGGCCACCTCGACCGCCCCGCCGAGCTGACGGTGGCGCAGCTGCGAGCCCTCCCCGCCCGCCGGGTCGAGGTCAGCTTCGACTGCCGGACCGCGGGCGAGCAGCGCCACGGCTACGAGGGCCCGGCGCTGCTGGACGTGCTGCGCGCGGCCCGGCCCCGGATCGACTTCTCCGGCCGCAAGCAGCGGCTGCGCTTCCTGCTCTCGGTGGCCGGCGCCGACGGCCACCGGGCGGTGGTCTCCTGGGCCGAGATCGACCCGGACTTCGGCGGCCAGCAGATCCTGCTCGCCACCAGCATGGACGGCGCCCCGCTGGACGCCGCCGGTCCGCAGCTCGTCGTCCCCGGCGACCACTGCGGCGCCCGCTACGTCAGCGCCGTCACGGCCGTCTGGCTCGGCCCCCTCGGCGACCCGGCGCGCCCCACCGCCTGACGCCCGGGCGCCCGCCTCGCGCGCGTGCGGCCCCGGCCCCGAGGCCGCACGCCGGAAGGGGCCGGACGGCGGGTCGAAAACACTCGCCGGAGCCGGGTTTCCGTGCCAACATGCCCCATATGGGGACGATTCTGCACGGCACCTTGGTCACGCTCCGCCCGGCCACCGGCGACGACATCCCGGCGCTGGCGGCCATCCGCGGCACGCCCGAGGTGTTCGAACGCTGGCGTGGCGGTGACGACCTGGCCGACGAGGTCGCCAACGACCTGGAGTCGCCCGGCACCGAGACCTTCGCGATCGACCTCGGCGGCAAGGTGGTCGGCGCCATCCAGTGGTACGCCAACAACGACGACGAGTACCGGCACGCCGGGATGGACCTCTACCTCGACCCGACGGTGCACGGCCTGGGCCTGGGCACCGACGCCGTGCGCACGATGGCCCGGTACCTGGTGCACGACCACCACTACCACCGGCTGGTGATCGACCCGGCCGCGGACAACCTCGCCGCGATCCGCTGCTACACCAAGGTCGGCTTCCGCACCGTCGGCACCATGCGCCAGTACGAGCGCGGGCCGGACGGCACCTGGCACGACAACCTGCTGATGGACCTGCTCGCGGACGAACTGCTCGAAGGCTGAGGCGCCCGCGCCGTCCCCGACGCCAGCCCCGCGCCGCTGCCCGGCCGGTCCGGGGTCGCCCCCGGCCTCAGCCCCGCGCCGTCCCCGGCGGGCAGCCGCAGGAGCGCCGGACCACCAGCTGGGCCGGGAAGGTGCGGGCACCCTGGGCGCGGCGCTCCGGCCCGCCGAGGACCAGCTCCACCGCCGCCCGGGCCATCTCGTCCTGCGCCGTGGTGACGGTGGTCAGCGCGGGCCCGGCGATCACCGCCTCGGCGATGTCGTCGAAGCCGGCCACCGCGAGGTCCTCCGGCACCCGGATGCCGAGGTCGTCGGCGGCCCGCAGCAGGCCGATCGCCTGGTCGTCCGTCGTGCAGAACACGGCGGACGGCCGGTCGGGACGGGCGAGCAGGGCGAGCGCCTCGGCGTGCGCCCGGACCCGGTCGAACGGCGCCGGGGTGAGCCGTCCCTCGGTGGGCAGCCCGGCCTCCTCCAGCGCGGCGAGCCAGCCGGCCGTCCGCCCGGTGACCGGGTCGTGCGGGCTGAGCGCGAGGGTGCCGCCGAAGCAGTGCACCTCGGCGTGCCCGTGCCCGAGCAGGTGGCGGACCACCTCGCGGGCGCCGCCCTGGTCGTCCGCGACCACGGCGACGCCGCCGGTGCTCTCCGCCCGGTGGTGCAGCAGCACCACCGGGGTGCCGTCGGCCACGTCGAAGCCGGTCAGCCCGGGGGTGGCCGGGTCCTGGGTGACCAGGACCAGACCGTCCACCTGCATCCCGAGGAAGGCGCGGATGTAGTGCGCCTCGCGCTCGTCGGCGTAGTCGGAGTTGCCGATCAGCAGCAGCCGGCCGTGCTCGGCGGCGGCCTGCTCGACGGCGTGCGCGAGCCCGGCGAAGAAGGGCTGGCGGGCGTCCGGGACGACCATCCCGAGCAGGTCGGTCCGCCGCCGGGCCATCGCCTGGGCGACCCGGTTCGGCCGGTAGCCGAGCTCCTCGACCGCCGCGAGCACCCGCGCCCGGGTCGCCGCCGCCACCGGCCGCGGCCCGTCGTTGATCACATAACTCACGACCGCCGTGGACGTCCCCGCCACCCGCGCCACATCGTCCCGTGTCACCCTCGCCATGACCGTTGAGCCTACACAGCCCCTCCGACCAGCGTCTTTGCCGAGTCTCGGGCCCGCCCGATCGGCCCTCTGCGGTTGCGCCCCGGCCGCGGCCGCCCGGAGGGTGGCGGGACAGGCGGCACCCGCAGCCGCCACCGCCGACCGTGGAGCAGGCCGATGAGCAGGCCGATGGGCGCGCCGCCGCACCGGCGGGCCGTCCGGCGCACGCGCCCGGCGGCCCGGCCGCGGGTCCGCGTCCACGCCCGGGCGCGCGGCGCGGGCACCGCGCCCCGGCCGAAGGTCAGGCCCTGGCGCGCGTACGCCGTGGTGGCGGCGATCGTGCTGTCCGTCGTCGCCGGGCTGCTGCTCTACCTCGACGAACGCTCCAGCCGCGGCCGCGTCCAGGTGGTCGGGACGGTGCCCGGCCCGGACTTCCTGGAGGTCGACGTGACGCTCCAGCGGGTGGACGCGGCGGCGCAGACGCTCACCGCGAAGGTCCTGGTCCACCCGCACGGCGCCCTGGAGCAGCCGGACAGCCTGCTGGTCCCGGCCCGGGACGTGGTGCTGGAGACCACCTCGCTGGAGCAGACCGTGCTCAGGTACCCGGCCGGGCAGCAGGTCGCCTCCGGCGCGGTGGCGTTCAGCCTCCTCGACGGCCGGGTCACCGACTACCCCTTCGACCACTACCACGCGCTGATCGGCTTCCAGGCCACCGCCGGCGGGCAGCCCGTCCCGGTGGTGATCGGCGTGGAGGAGGCCGACCCCTTCTTCGTCTTCAAGCAGGCCGAGCAGCAGAGCGAGGGCGGCGCCGTCGTGGTGACCGAGCGGATCAGCCGCTCGCGCAGCACCTTCATCCTGGCCTGGTTCATGATGGCCGCGATGTGGGCGCTGGCGCTGTCCGTGCTGGTGGCGGCCTGGCTGATCGTCCGCCAGCGGCGCGGCATCGTCTGGCCCGCCCTCGGCTGGATGGCGGCCACGCTGTTCGCCCTGGTCGGCATGCGCAACGCCGCGCCCGGCAGCCCGCCGATCGGTTCGCTGCTGGACTACGCGGCGTTCTTCTGGGCGGAGCTGCTGGTCGCGGTCGGCCTGACCATGGTCGTGGTGCGGGGCGCCCGGATCGAGGGCGGGCACCGGGAGTAGCGGGTGCCCGGGCGCACGTGTCCGGCGGCCCGGCCACTCGGCTCAGGGGTTTAGGCGTCGGGCACGACCACCGTCAGCGACGTCTCCTGGAGCTGGAAGCCCAGCGACTCGTAGACCCGGCGGGCCGGGTTGCCCTCGGACACCACCAGCGTCACGTCGGCGAGCCCGCGCTCGGCGGCGTCCCCGACGGCGCGGCGCAGCAGGTCGGCGCCGAGGCCGCGGTAGCCGCGCTCCGGGTGGCGGAAGACGTCGCCGATCCAGGGCAGGCCGTCGCGGTCGGTGAGGATCAGCCCGGCGACCACGCGGTCCTCGGCGTCCACGGCGAGCAGGCTGGACGGCAGCACCGGGCCGATGACCTCGCCCTCCAGCAGCGGGGTGATCCGCTCGGCCACCACCCGGGCGTCCTCGCCCGGGTAGAAGTCGACGTGGTCGGGGGCGAAGGCGGCCCGCCAGGCCTCGTACAGCTCCTCGGGCGCGCGGTCGCAGGGCACCGCGCGCAGGCCCTCGCGCAGCGGCGTCCCGGCCCAGTCGGCGGGCGGGGGGTCGGCGCGCAGGTCGCGGCGGAAGGTGTGGGCGTGCCGCAGCACCCGCGCGCCGTGCGCCACCAGCTCCTGCCCGAGCCCGGGTGGGCCGGAGACCACCCAGCCGGGCAGCTCGGCCCGGACGAACGCGGCGGCGTCCACCGACTCGTCCAGGACCTCCAGCAGGTCGGCCCAGGGCCGGCCCTCCCGCTCGTCCAGCAGGTAGCGCAGCACCGGCTCGCCGTCGGTACCCCGCCTGACCACCCAGTCCTCGGCCATGGCCCACCCCACAATCGCGTGATCGTTCGTCGGCGGCCATGTTCACCGAGGCCCCGCCGTCCGGCAACCGGTTATTTCCGGCCACCACCGCGTCGGGCCGGCACCGCATCGGGCAGCCACCGGGTCAGGCCACCACCGCCGCCCGGACGCAGAGCACGTCCGGCAGGTGGGAGACCAGCAGGGACCAGCTCTCGCCCTCGTCCCGGCTGCCGTACACGTCGCCGGTCCGGTTGCCGAAGTAGATCCCGGCCGGGTCGGCGTCGTCGGTGCGCAGGGCGTCGCGCAGCACGATGCCGTAGTGGTCCTCGCCGGGCAGGCCGTGGGCGAGCTGCTGCCAGCTGGTGCCGGCGTCGGTGGTGCGGAAGACCCGGCAGCGGCGGCCGGGCGGGATGCGGTCGTCCGAGCCGCCGAGCGGGAAGACGTAGGCGGTGTCGGCCCGGCGGGGGTGGGCGGCCACGGCGAAGCCGAACTCGGCGGGCAGGCCGTCCACGATCGAGCGCCAGCTCGCGCCCCAGTCGTCGCTGCGGTAGACGCCGCCGTGGTTCTGGAGGTAGAGCCGGTCCGGGTGGACCGGGTCCGGGGCGATCTTGTGCACGCACTGGCCGAACTCCGGGTACTGGCTCTCCTCCGGGAGGAACTCGGCGCGCAGGCCGGTGTTGGAGGGCTGCCAGCTGTCGCCGCCGTCCTTGCTGCGGTAGACGCCGCCGCTGGAGACGGCGACCAGCAGCCGCTGCGGGTCGCGCGGGTCGGTCAGGATCGTGTGCAGGCCCTGGCCGCCGTAGCCGGCGCCCCACTGCGGCCGCTGCGGGTGGT
This sequence comes from Kitasatospora sp. NPDC001119, assembly GCF_053598475.1. Lineage (NCBI taxonomy): Bacteria > Bacillati > Actinomycetota > Actinomycetes > Kitasatosporales > Streptomycetaceae > Kitasatospora > Kitasatospora sp. NPDC001119. Next base: position 75,751 of record NZ_JBSFKI010000018.1, on the reverse strand, counting down.
TCCAGAGCGCCTCGACCAGGGCGAAGGTCTCGCCGCCGTCGGTGGAGCGGAACAGCGCGGCGGGCTCGGTGCCCGCGTAGACGACGCCGGGGGCCTCCGCCCCGGCTGGCTGGAGCTGCCAGACCCGGGTGAGCGAGGCGCCGGTGGACTCCGGGAAGCGGATGGCCGGCCGCGGGGGCTCGTACCAGCTCGCGCCGAGGTCGTCGGAGCGCCAGATCGACGGCCCCCAGTGGCTGCTGTCGGCGCCGGCCAGCACTCTGGTCCGGCCGTCGCGGCGGTCGACGGAGACGGAGTAGATCGCGTTCATCGGGAAGTGCGGCCCGCTGAACTCCCACGTCAGCCGGTCGCGGCTGCGGCCGAGAAAGAGGCCCTTCTCGGTTCCGACGGCCAACAGCACCTCGGTCATGTCTCACACCACCTGGTCACGAGCAACGGCCCCCCGGGACGGCCCCCGAGTGCCAGTGTCCCGCCGTCCACCGGTGGTCACATCTCGCCGCGCCGACCGCCCGGGAGGCCGTCCGTGCCGGGGGTGCCGCTACCCCCGGCAGTCCTCCAGTAGCCGCAGCCAGACCTCGCTGATCGTCGGGTACGAGGGCACCGCGTGCCAGAGCCGGTCGATCGGCACCTCGCCGACCACCGCGACGGTCGCCGAGTGCAGCAGCTCGGCGACCCCGGGGCCGACCAGGCAGGCGCCGACGATCACCTGCCGGTCCAGGTCGAAGACCACCCGGGCCCGGCCGCGGTAGTCGTCGGCGTACAGCGAGGCCCCGGCGACGGAGCCGATCTCGTGGTCGACGGTCCGCACCCGCAGTCCGGCGGCCTCGGCGGCGGCCCGGGTCAGGCCGACGGCGGCGACCTCGGGCTGGGTGAACACCACCTGGGGCGCGCCCGCGAGGTCGGCGGACGCGGAGTGCGCGCCCCAGCGCGAGGTGTCCAGCGGGCGCCCCTCGGCGCGGGCGGCGATCGCCGCGCCGGTGATCCGGGCCTGGTACTTGCCCTGGTGAGTGAGCAGCGCCCGGCGGTTGACGTCCCCGACGGCGTAGAGCCACGCGCCGTCCACACCCTCCGCGCCGTCCACGCCGAGCACCGTGCAGCTGTCGTCCACCTCCAGCCAGCCGCCCGGCTTCAGGCCGACCTGCTCCAGCCCGATGTCGGCGGTGCGCGGGGCCCGGCCGGTCGCGTACAGCACCTCGTCGACGGTCAGCGTCCCGGTCCCGCCCTGGCCGTCCCCGCCCTTTCCGTCCCCGTTCCGGCCGTCCCGGGCGGCGAGGGTGAGGGTCACCGGCCCGGAGCCGTCCGCCCGCTCCAGCGCGGTGACCTCGGTGCCGAAGCGGAGGTCCATCCCGGCCGCCCGCAGGCCCTCCGCGACCAGCTCGCCCGCGAACGGCTCCATCCGCGGCAGCAGCCCGTCACCGCGGACCAGCAGCACCACCTCGGAGCCGAGCGCCCGCCAGGCGGCGGCCATCTCCACCCCGACCACCCCGCCGCCGACCACCGCCAGCCGCCCGGGGACGGTCTGCGACCCGGTCGCCTCCCGGTTGGTCCACGGGTGGGCCTCGGCGAGCCCCGGCACGTGCGCGGGCAGCACCGGGCGGCTGCCGGTGCACACCGCGACGGCGTGCCGGGCGGTGAGCACCCGCTCGCTGCCGTCCTCGGCCTCCACCGTCACCGTCCGCACCCCGGCCAGCCGGCCGTGGCCGCGCACCAGCTCGATGCCGGTGTCCCGCAGCCACTCCACCTGGCCGTCGTCCTTCCAGTCGGAGGTGAAGGAGTTCCGCCGGGCCAGCACCGCGGCCGGGTCCAGCCGCCGGTCGCCGACCGCCTCCCGGGAGCCGGCCACCGCGCGGGCGTCGGCCAGCGCGGCCACCGGCCGCAGCAGCGCCTTGCTCGGCATGCAGGCCCAGTACGAGCACTCGCCGCCGACCAGCTCGGCCTCCACGATCACGGTGCGCAGCCCGGCGGCGACCGTCCGGTCGGCCACGTTCTCGCCGGTCGGGCCGGCCCCCAGGACGATGACGTCGTACTCCTCGGCGGTGCTGGTCATGCCCTGTCCTCCGTCGTCTCGATGGCCGCCCCGGCCCGCCGGGCGGGGGCGGCGGGCGTGCGCCCACGGGTGTCGAGCGGCCGGTCGCGCCCGACCCCGGGCCCGCCGCTGCCGCCTGCGGTTCCGTACCCGAGCGTGACCCGGACCGCCCACCGCGGCCACTTCTCGCGCCGGTCGCGCGAGCGCGGGACGCGTGGGGCGAGAAGGGATCGCGGGGTGAGCGGGGCGCGGGAGCCGAGCCGGGCACGCCGCGGGGCGGCCGGCCCCGGACCGCCGTCCGGCCGGAACTCCGGCACGGCGTCCGGCGGTTCGGTCCGGCTGGGCTGCTCGCGCACGGGTGCTCGCTCCTCGCTCGGGTACGGCGTGGGCCCCATCCTGCCGGTCCGGGCGCGGTTGCGCGACGGACGGACACGCCGAGGGCGCCGTGGGACGCACCACCGGGCACGGACGGGACAGGGCGGGAAGAGGGGCCGGACCGCCGGACGGGCGGGTTTCAGAGCGCGGCGAGCTCCGCCAGCAACGCCGCCGTGTCGGCCGGGCGGGAGAACATCGGCCAGTGCCCGGTGGGCAGTTCGCGCAGCTCCCAGTTCGGCCCGGACATCCCGGCGAAGTACGGGTGCCCGGCGGCGATCAGCTCGCGCACCTGGGAGAGCGGGAAGGAGCAGGAGACCAGCGCCTGGGGCAGCGCCGCCCCGGCGCCGGTCAGCCGCAGCCGGTCCCGGAACGCCCCGGCCGGGTGCGGGGTGGAGCGGGAGCGGATGGACGCGAGGGCGGCCTCGTCCAGCCCCGCCGTGCTCGTGCCCTGCTCGCCCAGGTACTCCCAGGACGGCAGCGGGAGGCGGCCGTCGACCACCGAGGCCTCGGCCGTCTTCTGGTAGTCGGGCTGCCAGAGGTCGTACACCGACGAGCCGTCGATCAGCGGGCCGCTGTCCAGGTAGACCACCCGGCGGATCCGCTCCGGCATCCGGTCCGCGAGCCCGCCCACCGGGGCACAGGCGCCGCTGTGGGCGACCACGACGACATCCGACAGGTCCTCCCGGACCAGCAGTCCGGCGAGGTCGGCGATGTGGTCCTCCAGCCCGAACTCGCCCTCCTCGCCCGCGCGTTCGCCCACTCCGGGCAGGCTGACGGCGTACACCCGGTGCCCGGCCGCGCGCAGCGGCGCGGCCACCTCGTCCCAGGCCCAGGCGCCGATCCAGAATCCGGGGACCAGTACGAACGTGCTCATGGCGGATCGCTCCTTCGTCGGTGGGAAATCCGGGGAGGCCGCGACGAGCCGTGGACGTCTCGACGGGCGGCCCGCGAGGGGCTCCATCGAGGCGGGGCCTCCTCCACCGCCGACTCTAGGATCGGATCCGGACAGAAGTCGCCCGGATTTCCGCCGAGGAAAGGAGTGCGCGCGATGGAACACCCGGTCAGCCGCGTCCTCGCCCTGCTGGAACTGCTCCAGGACCGCCCCGGCCTGACCGGCGCCGACCTGGCCGCCCGGCTCGACGTGGACGAGCGCACCGTCCGCCGCTACGTCGCCCGGCTGACCGAACTCGGCATCCCCGTCGAGGCCGACCGCGGCCGCTACGGGGGCTACCGCCTGCGGCCCGGCTACCGGCTGCCGCCGCTGATGCTCACCCCGGACGAGGCCGCCTCCGTCGTGCTCGGCCTGCTGGCCGGCCGCAGCTCCGGCCTGTCGGTGGGGGAGGAGGCCACCGGGACGGCCCTCGCCAAGATCCAGCGGGTGCTGCCGCAGCCGCTGCGCGAGCGCGTGGCGGCCGTCGAACAGACCCTCGGACTGACCGCCACCCCCGCCACCGGCCCCGGCCCGGCCGCCGCCGCGCTGTTCACCCTGGCCGAGGCGGCCCGCCGCCGTCGCCGGGTGCGGCTCGCCTACCGGGACCGGGAGGACCGGCCCAGCGAACGCGACTTCGACCCGTACGGGCTGGTCTTCCACTCCGGGCGCTGGTACACCACCGGGCTCGACCACCGCAGCGGCGGGCCGCGCACCTTCCGGCTGGACCGGATCACCCGGGTCGAACAGGGCGAGGCCGGCTTCGAGCCGCCGGAGGACTACGACCCGGTCCAGCGGGTGGTGGAGTCACTGGCCGGCGCGCCCTGGCGGCACCGGGTGGAGGTCGAACTGCGGACCACCCTCGCCGAGGCCCGCCGCCGACTGCCGCCCGCCGTCGGCACGCTCACCGAACTCGCCGAGGGCCGGGTGCTGCTACGGGCCCGGGCGCAGAACCTGGACGGCGTCGCGGTGCTGCTGGCCGGCCTCGGGTGGCCGTTCACCGTCCGGGAACCCGCCGCGCTGCGCGCCGAGGTGCGGGCGCTCGCGGACCGGCTCGCCGCCTGGGGCGCCGAGCCGTCGTGACGGCGGGTGCGGCGGTGGACGGCCCCGGGGAGCGGGGAGCGGGCATGCCGAGGGCCCGGGGAGCTTCGACTCCCCGGGCCTTGGGGCCTGTCTTCGGACGTCCGGATCAGGCCTGGCCGCCGGCCGCCCGCTCCTCGGCGACCTTGCGCTTCACCTCGGTCATGTCCAGCTCGCGGGCCTGGCCGATCAGGTCCTCGAACACCGCCTCCGGCAGCGCACCGGGCTGCGAGAAGACCAGCACGCCCTCACGGATGATCGCCAGCGTCGGGATCGACTGGATGTCGAACGCGGCCGCCAGCTCCTGCTGCGCCTCGGTGTCCACCTTGGCGAAGACCAGGTCCGAGTGGCGCTCGGCGGCCTTCTCGTACACCGGGGCGAACTGGCGGCACGGCCCGCACCACCCGGCCCAGAAGTCGATGAAGACGAAGTCCTTGCCCTCCGGGCCCGGGACGATCTCGTCGAAGTTCTCCTTGGTCAGCTCGACCGTGTTGCTCATCTCGTGATTCCTTCCCTTCCGGACGTGGCGGTTCAGGCCATGTGCCCGCCACAACCGTCCCGGTCGGCGGGGTATTCCGGCGGCGTTCCGGCGGTTGCCGGAGCCAGGGAGTGAGCAGCCGGCGGCCGCCGCCCGTACGGAAGGGTGTCCGGTCCGTTCCGACCCCTTCCCCCCGAGGGAGGCACCCCATGCGCAGCACACTCCGCACCCGGCGGACGCTCGCGCTGACCGCGTCCGGCATCGCGGCGGCCGCCCTGATCGCCGGCTGCGGATCGTCCGGCGGCTCCTCCGGTCCGTCGAGCAGCCCGAGCGGTCCGGGCACCCCGGCGGCCGTCACCCTGCAGACCGCCCAGGACCCGAAGCTGGGCACGATCGTCACCGACAGCGCGGGCTTCACGCTCTACCGCTTCGACCAGGACCGGAACAGCCCGCCGGAGTCCTACTGCAACGGCAGCTGCGCCGTCATCTGGCCGCCCGAGCACGCCGACGGCAACGGCAACGTCACGGTGAAGGGCATCGACAGCAAGCTGGTCGGCACCGTCACCCGTGACGACGGCACCAAGCAGGTCACCCTGAACGGCTGGCCGGCCTACCGCTACTCGCCGGACACCAAGCCCGGCGACACCAAGGGCCAGGGCGTGGCCGGCACCTGGTTCGCGCTGACCCCGACCGGCGGCAGGGCGGGCGCCGCGAACTCCGGCCCGATGAACCCGACGCCCGGCACCCCGGCACCGGGCAACCCGACGCCCAGCACCCCGGGCTACTGACCGGTTCCGATGACCGGCTCCGACCGCCCTCGCCCAGGAGGCCCGGGTGCGCAACGATGAAGTGGTGACCGAGGAGCACCCCGTCGGCCGCACCGGCGGCCACGACACGGGGGCGCCGGACGAGGACCTGATGCGCGCCCTGTACCGGGAGCATGCCGGTCCGCTGTTCGGGTTCGTGCTCCACCTGGTCGCCGGGGACCGGCAGCGGGCCGAGGACGTCGTGCAGGAGACCCTGCTCCGCGCCTGGCGCAACATCCACCGGCTCGACCCGGAGGCCGGCTCGCTGCGGCCCTGGCTGGTCACCGTCGCGCGGCGGATCGTGATCGACGGCCACCGCGGCGCCATGGCCCGGCCGCGCGAGGTGGACGCCTCGGCACTGGAGCAGCTGCCCGCCGAGGACGAGATCGACCGGGCGCTGCGGATGATGACCGTCGCGGACGCGCTCGGCGACCTCTCGCCCGTGCACCGGGAGATCATCGTCGAGACCTACCTGAAGGGCCGTACGGCCAACGAGGCGGCCGCCGAACTCGGCATCCCGGCCGGGACGGTGCGCTCGCGGGTGTTCTACGCGCTGCGCTCGCTCAGGCTCGCGCTGGAGGAACGGGGAGTGACATCGTGACCAGGCACCCCGACCGCGATCCCGGCCCCGACCGGGCGCCCGGTGGCCCGGTGCACGTCGACGCGGGCGCGTACGTCCTCGGCCTGCTGGAACCCGTCGAGCGCGCCGCCTTCGAGCAACACCTCGCCGACTGCCCGCAGTGCGCCGAGCAGGTGACCCAACTCGGCTCGGTGGAGCCGTTGTTGGCCGAGTACGCGGCCACCGCGCGGGCGGCCGGAACGGACCCGGCCGGTCCCGCCCCGCAGCCGGACCCCCGACTGCTGGACCGGCTGGTCGCCGAGGTCGGCGCCACCCGGCGGCGGGGCCGGGTGCGGCGGCTGGTGCTGGCCCTGGCCGCCACCGCGATGGTGGCGGCCGGCCCCGCCGTCACCGCCGCGGTGCTCACCGCCGACAACACCCCCGCGGTGGTCGCGGTGGCCGAACAGTTCAGCGCCACCGACCCGGGCACCGGCGCGCACGCGACCGTCGGCCTGGACGGCACCACCTGGGGCACCCAGGTCAGCCTGCAACTCTCCGGCGTCCAGGGCCCGTTGACCTGCAGCCTGGTCGCCGTCTCGCACACCGGCGAGCAGCAGACGGTCACCACCTGGTCCGTCCCGGCGGGCGGTTACGGGAACGGCGGCGGGAGCGGCGACGGCACCGTGCGCACCACCGGCGGCGCGGCCTTCCGACTGGCGGACATCGACCACTTCGAGGTCCGCGTCCAGGACGGCGGCGCGCTACTGGTCGCGATCCCCGTACACCACCCCTGAATCCCAGCAGATCGTGTACGACTCCAATCGTTCCACCCGGGCCGCGCCCCGGACACCCGGCCAGTACGGGCTCGGCTCGCCACCGCCGGTCATGTGCTCCCGGCCCCAGATCCGGCTCCAGCCGGTCCGCAGCGCCGGCTCGAAGCTGTGCCACCGCCCGCAACCGCAGGGCGTCAGCACCCGCGCGCAGCAGCGGCACAGCTCGGCCCGGCCGTGGCCGTGACCGTCGCCGCGGTCGTCGCCGGGGCCGGTCGGGAGCGGCACCGGCGGGCCCTGCTCCCCGCAGGCCGGGCACCCGGGCAGCACGGCACCGTCCAGCAGCGCGTTCTGCCGCCGGACGTAGTCGGGCAGCCGCAACGGCGGGTGCAGGAACGGGTCGTGCTCCCAGGCCGCGTTCGGCGACCCCCACCAGCGCACGTGCCACCAGGCCGTCTCCGGAGGCAGTCGCCGCCCGGCCCGCTTCTGCGCCCGGCGCTGCTCCGCGTACTCCTCGGCCCTGGCCCGCCACAGCTCGCGCGCCTCGTGCAACTCGTCCACCGCGCGGACCAGGGCGTCCGGGTCGGCCTCCAGGAAGCGCGGAATCCGGGCGCTGACGGTGAGGTGGTGGTACGTCGCCCGCAGGCCGTACGGGGCGAAGCGGGTCAGGCAGGTGCGCAGCGCGCTGTGCCGCCGGTACGGCGGGAGCGAGGCGTCGTGCACCCGGGCCCGGTGGGTGTGGAAGCTGGTCATGACGGCGGCTTCAGGTCCGGGGCCGGGTCCAGGTCCAGGGCTCGGGCGAGCGCGGCGGTGACGGCGGCGGCGTGCCCGGGCAGCTGCCGCTCGGCCCAGCCCGCCGCGAGCGCGAGGAAGTCGCGCAGGTCCCGCTCGACTCCGGCGAGCAGCCGGCGCAGTTCGTCCACCGGCAACTCGACCACCGGGCCCTCGTCGCCCTCGGCGTCCTGGGTCAGCCGGACCACCCGGCCGACGCACTCGGCCCGGGCGTCGGGGTCGTGGCCGAACCAGGCGGTGCCGGACCCGTCCGTGACGTCCAGCCACTCGCGCCAGTCCTCCAGCCCGTTGCAGCAGCCCGGCCTGAAAACGGCGCCGGTGGCGGAGTCGGTCACCACCAGCCCGCCGGGGGCGTACGGGTGCGGCTCGGTCAACAGCGCGTGCAGGAACGCGCCCAATGGGTCCGCCGACCGGGGACCTCGCCCCTCGGCGTGCCCGGGGTCGGGCTCGACGTCGTTGCAGTCCGCCAGCCGCCACACCGCCGTGCCCACCTCGTCCGACGTCAACCGCCCGTCCAGCGCGAGATCCCCGTACGGCCCGAGCTCGGCCGTCGGCCAGAGCGTGAAGCCGTCGGAGGCGAAGATCTCCAGGACCGGTCGCATCGACATCATCCGCCGATCATCCCGAACACACCCCTGCCCCGACCAGCCGTTTTACGCCCCACCCCCGCCCTGGACCCAGCCGGCCTCCGCCACCACCTGCTCGGCCTCGGCCGCCCACCTCGAGGCTGCCGTCCAGCCGGCTCACCCTCCGACCGGCCTCCGCCATCGCCTGGGCGGTCTGCGCCGTGATGCGGGTGAGTGTGGGCTGGCTGTGTCGGGCGGAGCGCCGCCCCCAATCGACCTCCGCTGCCCGGCGGCCGTCGTTGAGCCGGCCTTCACTATGGCTCGGGTGGCCCTGCCATCAAGCCGATGCCCGCCGCCGTCGCTCGGCCGGCCTGTGCCGCGATGTGGGCCAGTGCGGGCCGGCTGTGTCAGGCAGAACTCCTCCCGACCGGCCTCCACCGCCCGACCAGTCCTTGGTGTTGGGCGGTTGTGCTCGACCGGCTCGCTATCCGACCGGCCCCCGCAAGGTACTTGAGTGGTCCTGCCGCCCAGCCGGATCCCTCCGCCGTCGCCCCGGTGGTCGGTGCCGCGACGGGGACGAGTTCGGGCCGCAGCGGCGGGCGGCCATGGGTTGGTGAATGAGTGGGCCAGGTGGACCGGTTGATTGATGGCGGTGGCGGTGAGGTGCCCCTCCAGGCGGTCTGCGCCGCGCTGCGGGCCAGTTGCGGGCCTTCGGTTTCGGGCAGAGCTTCTCCCGACTGGCCTCTGCCGTCGGGTGGTTGCCGCTCGACCGGGTCGCCGTCCGGCTGGCCTTCGCGGGGTGCTCGGGTGGCCACTCCGCCATCGCCGGGGCGGTCTGCACCGCGATGTGGGTGAGTGTGGGCCCGAAGTGTTGGGCGGGCTGGTTGATGACGGTGGTGGCGAGCGGGGGGTGTGCCGGGGGATCGGGGGGTTGATGGTGCTGGGGCGCTGGTCAGGTGGCCTGGGTGGCGATGCGGGTGAGGACGCGTCCGCAGTGGTGGGCGAAGGCGCGTTGGGTGAGGGGGAGGAGTGGGCCGGCGAGGCGGGCGTACCAGGCGACGGGGCGGCTGAAGGCGGTGACGGAGAAGCGGACTTCGCCGTCGGGGGCGAGTGCGACCAGGAAGGTTTCCTCGCCCTGGGCCAGGTGGCCGGTCCTGGTGCCGTAGGTGAAGCCGTACCGGTCCGGGCCGTCGACCGTGGCCAGGACCCGGTTGGGGGCGCCGGCCCGCAGGGGGCCGAGGCCGATGGCGCAGTGCACGGCGACGCCGGGGGCGGCGCGGTCGGCCGTCGCGTCGATGCGGACGCCCGCGAGCCGGTGCATCCGCCAGTCGAGCAGGGCGGCGCCGGCGGCTTCCAGGGCGGGGCGGCCGTGGCCGATGAGGGTGCTGTGCCGCAGGTGGTTGTAGCCGGCGGGGAGGTGGCCGGTGTGGCTGGCGCCCTGTTCGGGGTAGCTGTAGTCGTTCATCGGGGGGTCTCCGTCGTGTCGGTCCGGGTGGCGTCGGTCCGGTCCGCGGTGATCCGGCGCCAGGCGAGCAGCGCGCAGAGGGCGAAGCCGAGCGCGTTGCCGACGCCGTGGGTGGCGGCCATCCAGGTCAGGGTGGGGTGGGGGAGTCCGGCGGCCCGGCCGAGTGCCCACCACAGGGCGAGCAGCATGGTGAGCGCGAGGACGGCCGAGGAGGCGGCGAGCAGGCGGGCGGTGGTCCGGTCGCCGGTGCGGGGGCGCAGGTCGCGCCAGGTGACCAGGCCGACCAGCCACATTCCGGTGGTCAGGACGGCGGCTCCGGCGAACTGCCACCAGTTGCCGAGGAAGTAGCCGGCCAGCACCAGCAGGGTGCCCGCCGGGACGCTGAGGGCCGCGCAGCGGGCCGGGGCGGAGCCCGGGCGGGCGGCGCGGCAGACCAGTCCGGCGACCAGGGCGGCGGTGAATCCGGCGTAGTGGAAGTGCGGGACGGTGAGCGCCAGGATGTGCGGTTCGAAGCCGAACAGCGGGTAGCCGGAGCGTTCGGCGACCAGGGCGACCCCGGCGACCGAGGGTGCGGCGAGCGCGGTGAGCACCGCGACCTCGGCGGGTGCGAGCGAGCGGGTGCGGGCCAGCCGCAGGGGGGCGTGCAGGGCGACGGCCAGGGTGCCGAGCGCGTAGAGCAGGGCGCAGCCGGTGGCGAGGCCGCCGCCGCGGGGCAGCCAGAGCGAGAGCGCGCCGGGGACGGCGGCGAGCGGCCAGAGCCGGCGGACCCGGGCGAGGCCGGGCTCGTCGACCAGGGCGAGGCCGAGCGGGACGACGGCACCCATGCCGAGCAGGACCAGCAGGTCGACCAGTTCCGTGGTGCCCGGGCCCATCGCGGACACAGCCGTCGTGAGCGAAGCCATCGTGGACACACCCCCTTGAACGCGTTCAAATAGCTTGCGCCGCCGACTCTACGCGGCTGAGTTGAACGTGTTCAACTCAGCGCCGATGTCGTCCCCGATGCCGCTCCGGCCGGCTGGCCTGGTGTTCACGGTGGGTGCGGCGCACTCTGGAGGGGTAACCGATGGAGGTGATCCGCCATGCAGACTCTGGTCGGTTGGCACATCGAGATGGAGTTCCGCGAAGAGGGGGCACGGACCAGCGCCGCCGCACTGCTGCGGCTGCGCGACGGGAGCGAACTGCGCGCCCACGGCTACAGCAGCCGCCACCCCTCCGACCCGGAGCAGCTGAGGGTGGGCGAGGAGATCGCGGGGGCCCGCGCGCTCAACGAGCTCGCCTCGCAGCTGCTCACCAAGGCCCATGCCGAGATCCAGGAGGTCAGTCCGGTCCCGACCCACCCGCTGTCGTGACCTCCGGCCCGCTCTCACCGGCCGCGCCGAAGCGCGTCGGGACGGCGCCGGAAAGCGGCGAGTGCCGGGGCAGACCTTCTCAAGGCCCCGGCACTCGACGGAGGTTGACGATCGGCCGCGACGACCGGACGCGACGGCCCGTCAGTTGACGCAGTAGGTGGCCGGCGGGAGCCACTCCGGCCCGACCAGCCGCCGTTCCAGTTCGTTCAGCGTGATCCGGATGCCGACCGTCCCGGCCAGCCCCACCCGGAACCGGCTGCGGGCGAGCGCGATCAGCGCTGTCAGGCCGTACTTGTTGATCAGCGAGGTGCGGTAGCGGGCGGTGTCGTCGGCGTCGCAGAGCCGGGCCCGGGCCGGGATCCGGCGGCCGGTGGGGCGCCCGTGGGCGTCGCAGGGGCCGATCAGCACCCGGGGGTGGCGGCGGATCCGTTCGGCCTCGCCGGAGTGGGCCGGGGTCCAGACCCCGAGGGCCGTGCCGTCCTGCACCACCCAGAGCTGTGACTCCAGCCGGCTGCCGTCCTCGCCGAAGGTGGTGAGCAGGAGGTACCTGCTGTCGGCGATCCGGTCGGTCGGGTCGCTGCGGTCGACCCGGTCGGTCCGGTCGCTTCGGTCGGTTCGGTCGTGCACCTGTCCTCCCTGTGCCATCGGGGGGTGCGGGTCAGTGCCCGTGGCCCTCGGTGATCTCGTGGAACTCCTCGGCGGTGGGCTTGGGGATCCGGCCGCCCTCGCCGTGGAACCCGCGGGAGAGCCGGGTCCGGGTGCGGGTGAGCACCCCCGCCGGGCGGGCCACTCCATTCTCGTCCACCGGGGCGGGCAGTTCGAGGGGGCGGGGCTGTTCGTGCGCCGTGAGCCGGTGCAGTTCCCGCGGCGTGAGCCGGGCGTGCACTTCGGTGAACTCGCCGTGCGGCAGGCGCTTGATGACACCCGTCTCGCGGCCGTGCAGCACCTTCTCCCTGTCGCGGCGCTGGAGGCCGAGGCACCAGCGCTTGGTGAGGACGAAGACGGCGACCGGGACGGCGAAGAAGCCGACGCGGGCGGCGTACGTGATGGAGTTGAGCGACGGGTGCAGGTGGGTGGCGATCAGGTCGTTGCCGCCGGCCGCCAGGGCCACCAGGTAGAGGCTGATCCAGGCGGCGCCGAGCGCGGTGCGGACGGGCGCGTTGCGCGGCCGGTCGAGCAGGTGGTGCTCCCGCTTGTCGTCGGTCACCCAGTTCTCGATGAACGGGTAGACGGCGATGGCGCCCAGGACGAGCGGGAACAGCGCGAACGGGATGAGCACCCCGAGGTTGAGGGTATGCCCCCACAGTCCGATCTCCCAGCCGGGCATGATCCGGATCAGGCCCTCGGCGAAGCCCATGTACCAGTCGGGCTGGGCGTCGGTGGAGACCTGGTCGGGACGGTACGGGCCGTACGCCCAGATCGGGTTGACGGTCGCGATCGCGGCGGCCAGCGCGACGATGCCGAAGACGAGGAAGAAGAACCCGCCGGCCTTGGCCAGGTAGACCGGCATCAGCGGCATGCCGACGACGTTCTTCTCGGTCCTGCCGGGGCCCGCCCACTGGGTGTGCTTGTGGTAGAAGACCAGGATCAGGTGGGCCACCAGCAGGCCGAGCATGATGCCCGGGATCAGCAGCACGTGGATGGTGAAGAACCGCGGCACGATGTCGTGGCCGGGGAACTCCCCGCCGAACAGGAACATCTGGATGTACGTGCCGACCAGCGGCACGGCGAGGATCGAGCCCTCGATGAACCGGATGCCGGTGCCGGAGAGCAGGTCGTCGGGCAGGGAGTAGCCGAAGAAGCCGTCCAGCATGCCGAGGAAGAGCAGCAGGAAGCCGAAGACCCAGTTGATCTCACGCGGCTTGCGGAACGCGCCGGTGAAGAACACCCGCATCATGTGGACGAACATGGCGGCGACGAAGACGATCGCCGCCCAGTGGTGGATCTGCCGGATCAGCAGTCCGCCGCGGACCTCGAAGCTGATGTCCACGGTGGAGGCGTAGGCCTCCGACATCGGGACGCCCTTGAGCGGCACGTACGAGCCGGCGTAGACCACCTCGCCCATGCTGGGCTTGAAGAACAGCGTCAGCCAGACACCGGTCAGGATGATGATGACGAAGGTGTAGAGGCAGATCTCGCCCAGCATGAAGGACCAGTGGTCCGGGAAGATCTTCCGCAGGTTCGCCCTGGCCAGGGAGTAGATCCCCAGCCGGCCGTCCGCCCAGTCGGCGGCCCGCTGCCCCCGCCCAGGGCTCTGATTCCGGGTCATGTGCACGCACCTCGGTCCGAAGGAAGCGGGGAGGAGCCCCCGGTTCGCACTGGTGCCCACGATAACCGGGGGGTAATCCCCATTTCCATTCGGGGTGGTCGGTGCGCCGAAGGGCGGCGGGTCCTAGGCGGTCGGTGGTTCCACCCGGGCGTACGCCTCCGGCGGGATCGGGAAGCGCCTCAGCAACTCCTCCATCCAGGCGGTCGGATGGGTGGCCGGAGCCGCGCCGCCGGGCAGGGCGCGCGCCTTGCGGATGCCGTCGAGCAGCGCCTCCACCGCGGCCTCGGTGGTGTACCGCTCGGAGACCCAGCGGCGGCCCGCCCGCCGCACCTCGTCCTGGCCGGGCAGGTCGAGCAGTTCCAGGGCCCGGTCCGCCAGCCGGTCCGTTTCGAGCTCCGGGATCCGCCACGCGGACGGCGAGTCGAACAGTTCCGCTCCGCCGCCGGCGGCGTAACCGGTCACCAGGCAGCCGCTGGCCATCGCCTCGGCCGGCGGCAGGCCGAAACCCTCGCCCTCGGGCGCTCCCAGGGCGATGAACACCGAGGTGTCCGACAGCACGCGGGCGACCTCCTCGTGCGGAACCGCGTGGATGTCGTACAGCTCGACGCCCCTGGACCGCGGGTCGGCGTGGAGCAGACGGTGGAGCAGCGTGCTCTCGACCGGGCGCTTGCGGGACATCCACGCGATGCGCCGGACCCGCCCGGTCGACGCCGGCCGGAACAGCCCGGTGTCGACGGTGTTCGGCACCAGGTGCGGTTCGAACCCGGGCAGGGCGCGGCGGAGCATGTCGGCGCCCGCCTTCGAGACCGTCCACAGGGCCGGCCGGGCCGACCAGCCCGGGTACGGGCCGGGGGCGGGGCAGGTCAGGAAGTGGACGTAGTGCCCCTGCGAGTAGACGACCTTGCGGCCGCCGGGCGCCGGGTCGCGGCCCGGGAGCACGCTGACCTCGGGCAGCACGAGGACGTCCTCGGGCCCGAGGTCCAGGGTCATCCCGGACAGCGTCGGCACGTCGTCGTCGAACCACGTGTAGCGGAAGCCCGGTGTGGGCGTCCAGCGGTACGCCTCGACGCCGGCGGCCCGCAGCAGCGCGACCTGTTGGTTCAGGACGCGGATGCCGCCCAGCGGGAACTGGAACTCGAATGACGCGTAGACGACTCGGCCGGTCACCGAACCTCCCTGACGAACCAGCGACTTGAGCGGAACAAGGCCCCACGGATCCAGGGACCCCCGGACCCCCGGACCCACGGACCCACGGACCCACGGACCCCCGGATCCAGGGAACCAGGGATCCGGGGCTACTGCAGGTGCTCCTCGATCTCGGCGATCAGCCCGTCCTCGAAGCGGAAGTAGGTGGTGGCGTGGACCCGGCTGCGGGTGCCGTCCGGCGCCTCCAGCACCAGGACGTGCTGCTGGAGCACCTCGTCGGGCTTGTGGAAGCGGCGCACGACCTCGTACCGCAGGGAGTCGACGGTGGCGAAGAACGCGGCGATCCGCTCCAGCCGGGCGTCGATCGGCCGGGTGCCGTCGCCGTCGTTCTGCCACACCGTGGCGCCGGGGGTGCACAGGGCCCGGAAGCCGGCGAGGTCGCGTGCCTCCAGCAGCCGCAGTCCGGCGTCCACCGTCGCGTCGAGGTCCTGGTCCATGGGCTTCTCCGTTCAGTGCGGGCGGGGAGGGGAGGGGTGCCGGTCGAGCAGGCCGAGGCCGCGCAGGTCGGTGACGTACTTGGCGACGAGGGCGGGGGACAGCCGCGGCACGTCCCGGTCGGGCCCGATCCCGGCCGCCCGGACGGCCTCCCGGAACCGCGGGGCCGGGGCGGGCCGGTCCTCGCCCGGCTGCTCGAAGGCGTGCAGCAGGGGCAGCACCGAGTGGGTGCGCTGCCGTTCCGGCAGGGCCCGGACCGCGGTCGTGAAGCGGGCGAACCAGTCGTCGTAGTCGTCGACGCGCCGGATCGGGTGGCCGTCCTCGACCAGCCAGTCCACGAGGGTGTCCAGCGAGGCGCCGTCGTCGTGCGGGTTCCAGGCGTTGTAGGTGCGGTAGCCGTCCGGGCCCGGGGTGCCCAGCGCGGTGACCGCCTCGGCGAGGAAGTCGACCGGGAGGCCGTCGTACCGCGCGGGCGCGCCGCCGCGGTGGAACGACCGCGGCGCGATCCCGGTGGCCACCAGGCTGAGGACCAGCCGGGTGAACACGTCGGGCACGTTCAGCTGTCCCGGGTAGCTGCTGTGCGCGAGGATCATGCCCGACCGGAACGTGGTGACCGGCAGGCCGTACCGTTCGTGGGCCTCCCGCAGCAGCACCTCGCCCGCCCACTTGCCCGCGGCGTACCCGTCGGCGTAGCCCCGGCCGAGGCGGCGGAGCGGGATCGCCTCCCGGACGTCGGCGTCCTCGTCGAGCGCGGACGGCCCGGCTCCGCCGCGCACGGCCACGGTGGACAGGTAGGTGACGGGCTTGAGCCGCTCGGTGAGCGCCAGCCGGACCAGTTCGGCGGTGCCCGCGACGTTGGGGCCGAACAGCTCGGCGTAGGGCAGCACGTGGTTGACCAGCGCGGCCGGGTGGACGACCAGGTCCACCGACTCGGCCAGCCCGTTCCACACCGCCCGGTCCAGGCCCAGGCGCGGTTCGGCGAGGTCCCCGGCGAGGACGGTCAGCGTGCCGGCGGCCAGCTCCCGGTACCGCCGGGACGCCTCGCCCCCGGTGCCGAAGGCCCGGTCGAGCCGCTCGGCCGCGTCGGCGGGCGTGCGGCCGCGGACGAGGCAGACCAGCCGGCCGCCGGACGGGGCCAGCCGGCGGAGCCACTCCAGGCAGAGGAAGCGGCCGAGGAACCCGTTGGCGCCGGTCAGCAGGACGGTCCGGGGGGACTCCGCGGGGCCGGGCAGGCCCGGCGCGGCGGCCAGGGTCGGGGCGTCGATGAACCGGTCCGGGGTGAGGTCGCGGGCCCGGACCTCGGTCGCGCCGCCGCCGTGCACGGAGGCGGCCGTGGGCCTGCTCCCCGGGGCGGTGCGCCGGGCCTCGACGTACGCCGCCACCCCGGCCAGGTCGGTGGCCGGGCCGAGGACGACGCCGACCGGCACCTCGACGTCCAGGACCTCCTTCAGGAGGGTGGTGAAGGACAGCG
The DNA here is from genome assembly GCF_053598475.1 of Kitasatospora sp. NPDC001119. Classification (NCBI taxonomy): domain Bacteria; kingdom Bacillati; phylum Actinomycetota; class Actinomycetes; order Kitasatosporales; family Streptomycetaceae; genus Kitasatospora; species Kitasatospora sp. NPDC001119. The sequence goes on along the minus strand of NZ_JBSFKI010000018.1, from coordinate 59,179 downwards.
CGGAGAGCGAGTCGCCGCCGAGCTCGGTGAACCGCGCGCCGGTGTCCGCGCCGGCGTCGGCCCGGCCCAGGACGGCGCGCACGGCCCGGTTCACGGTCTCCTGGACCGGCCGGTCGGCACCGGTCCGGCGCAGTTCCCGCAGCTGCCGGCCCTGTTCGTCGGCGAGTTCGGCGTAGCGGCGCTCCAGGGCCGCGCCGTAGCGTTCACGGAGCCGGGGGCGCAGCAGCTTGTGGCTGTCGGAGAGCAGGCCGTTGGCCGGGCTGAAGGGCTCGGTCTCGACCAGGAAGTCCCGGGGCACCTCGTACGGGTTGAGCCCGTTCTCCCGGGCGGTGCGCCGCAGTTCCCGGTCGATCAGCAGCTTGAGCGCCGCCGGGTCGCCGTCGGCGCGGGCGATCGCCTCCGGGGTGGGCACCACCACGGCGAGCAGGTGGGAGCGTTCGCTGTTGCCGTACACGAAGACCTGCCGGACCAGCGGGCTGCCGAGGAAGACGCCCTCCAGCCGGGAGACGGTGACGAACTCGCCCTGGGACAGCTTGAGCACGTCCTTGGTGCGGCCGACGTAGACCAGCCGGTCCGGTCCGACCTCGGCCATGATGTCGCCGGTGCGGTAGTAGCCGTCCTCGTCGAAGACGGCGGCGGTGAGCTCGGGCCGGCGGTAGTACCCGGGGATGGCGGCGCTCGTCCTGAGCAGCAGCTCGCCGCGCGGGTGCGGCCGGTCGGTGCGGAAGCAGCCCAGCTCCGGGACGTCGACCAGCTTGTAGTCGAGGACGGGCGGGCGCTGCACCACGGTGTCCAGCAGCACCCCGCCGGCCTCGGTCGAGCCGTAGCCGGTGTACAGGTGCAGTCCCAGGCAGGACTCGACGAACTCCGCGACCTCGGCGGACAGCGGCGCCGTCCCGCAGAAGGCCTTCGCCACCCGCCCGCCCAGGACGGTCTCCCGCAGGTGGGCCTTGACGGCCGCGTCGACGTCGCCGGGCTCGCCGGCCCGCCGGTCGAGTTCGCCGCGGTACCGCTGGAAGAGCATGTCGCAGATCCGGGGGACCATGGTCAGCTCGGTGGGCCGGACCAGCGCGATGTCCTCGAACAGGGAGGACAGGTCGCTCCTGGCGGTGAAGCAGCCCAGGCCGCCCCGGGCGAGCGTGCCCAGCACCGACATCCGGCCCGCCTGGTGGCTCTGCGGCATGTAGTGGACGACGACGGACGGCACGTCGGCGGGCCCGTAGACGAATCCCCACCACGCGTTGCGGGCGAGGCGCTGCGGGTACATCGCCCCCTTCGGGGCGCCGGTGCTGCCGGAGGTGTAGAGGAGCAGGGCCAGCGGGTCCTCGCCCGGGGCGGGGACGTGCAGCGGGGGGTCGGGCAGCAGGGCGCCGCGCCCGACCGCGGCGGTGAGCGTGTCGAGCACGGCGGTGCCGCCGGCCTCGGCCAGCCGCCGGGCGGCGGCCTCGACGGCGGCGCGCTCGGCGGGGACCCCGGGGTGGTGGTCGAACACCAGGAGGCGGCGGACCGACGGCTGCCCGAGCACCGCGGCGACGGCGGTGTCCAGCCGTTCGACGCTGGTGGCGAGGAGCCGCGGCCCGGTCTCCGCGACGATCGGCGCCAGCTGGGAGAGCGGCGCGCTGGCGTGCAGCGGCACGGAGACCAGGCCCAGGTGGACGCCGGCCAGGTCGACGGTGGCGTGGTCGGTGCTGCTGAAGCCGAGGACGCAGATCCGGTCGCCCGGGGCCAGCCGGTACCCGGGCTCGTGCGCCCAGGCCCCGGCGAGCGCCCGGACGCGGGCCCACAGCTCCCCGTAGCTGACGGTGTCGTACCTCGGGAGCAGCCGCCCCGTCGCCTGGTCGCGGGCGCGTTCGCCGAGGGCGGGCCGGTCCCGGTAGGCCGCCATGACGGTCGCCATGATCTCGGCCGGGCTGGTGGCCGGATCGGCGAGCGCCGCCCGTACGGCCTCCGACTGCCCCGTCGCGCCCGGCCCTTCCGACTGCCCCGTCGCGCCCGGGCGGCGGCCGGCCCCGGCCGTGGCGGAGCTCACCAGGCGACCGGCAGGGCGTCGGCCCCGCGGATGAGGCGTTCGGTGCGCCAGCTGATCCGCTCGGGCGGGACGGCGAGGTGCAGCCCCGGCAGACGGCGGACCAGGGAGCCGAGCACGGTGCGCAGTTCCATCCGGGCGAGCTGCGCGCCGAGGCAGTGGTGCACGCCGTGCCCGAAGGTGACGTGCGGGGACGCGCTGCGGTGGAAGTCGATGCGGTCGGGCTGCTCGAAGACCTCCGGGTCCCGGTTGGCCAGCCCGAGTTCGGCGACCACGGCGTCACCGGCGCGGATCTTCTGCCCGCTGAGCTCCAGGTCCTCGACGGCGATCCGGGTGAACCCGGCGGTGGCGCTGATCGGGACGACCCGGGAGAGCTCCTCCACCGCGCCGGGGATCAGGCCGGGGTCGGCGACCAGCTCCCGCCACAGCTCGGGGCGGGTCAGCAGGGTGTAGACGAAGTTGCCGATCTGGTTGGCGGTGGCCTCCTGGCCGGCGGAGAGCAGGCTGACCCCGAGGCCGACCAGTTCCTCCTCGGTGAGCGCGTTCTCCTCGCCCTCGACGGAGGCCAGTTCGCCGAGCAGGTCGGCGGTGGGGTGGACCCGGCGTTCGGCGACCAGGCCCGCCAGGTAGTCGTTCAGGTGCCCGCGGTCGCGGGCGGACAGCTCGGGGTCGGAGAGCGTCAGCAGGCCGTCGACCCAGGAGTTGAACCGGTCGCGGTCGGCGAGCGGCACCCCGAGCAGTTCGCAGATCATGGTGACCGGCAGCGGCCAGGTCAGGGCCTTGGTCAGGTCGGCCGGCGAGCCCGACGCGATCATCGCGTCCAGCAGCTCGTCCACGATCTCCTGGGCGCGCGGCCGCAGCGCCTCGACCCGGCGGAGGGTGAACGGGTTGGCCACCCGGCGCCGGAGCCGGGTGTGCTCGGGCGGGTCCATGCTCAGCATCGAGGTGCGGGGGAGGCCGGCCGAGACCGTGCGGGGCACGTGGTCGCCGACCGCCTCGGCGCGGCTGAACCGGGGGTCGGCCAGCACGGCGCGGACGTCGGCGTAGCGGCTGACCAGCCAGGCGTCCCCGCCGAACGGCAGACGGACCCTCAGCACGGGCTGCTCGCCGCAGACCGCGGCCAGCTCCGGGTCGATGTCGAGCCGGTGCGTCGGGCCGAACGGATAGGCGCGGGGCCCGTCGTCCGTCGCGGTCATGTTGTCAGTCCTTCCGGTCCCGGGGGCGGTCACAGTGCCGCGATCCGCCCGCCGTCGATGACGAGGTTGCTGCCGGTGATCCAGGAGGCGCGTGGGGACACCAGGAACCCGACCGCCTCGGCGATGTCCTCGGTGCGCCCGATCCGGCCGAGCGGGATCCCCTCGGCCCAGTCCGCCGTGTCCGTCCCGAGCCCGAGGTAGTCGGCGATCCCGTCCCGGGCCTCGTCCGCGCCCGGCGTCATGACGTTCCCGGGGGAAAGCGCGACGACCCGGATGCCGTCCGGCGCCAGTTCGGTCGCCAGCCCTTTGTGGTAGACCTCCAGGGCGGCTTTCGCGGCGGCGTAGTGCAGGATCACCGGATAGGACGAGACGGTGGCGATCGAGGACATGTGGACGATGACGCCGCCGCCTCCCGAACGCATCGCGGGGACGAGTGCGGAATTGAGCCGGACGGCGGAGAGGAAATTGATGTCGACGGTGTACTGCCAGTCCTTCTCGATGTCCAGCGCGCTCTGGAAGGTCCGACAGCCGCCGGCGTTGTTGACCACGATGTCCACGCCGCCGAGGATTTCCAGCGCGGTGTCGGCGAATTCCCGGACACCGGCCGCGGTGCTGAGGTCGGACGGTACGAAGGCGGATTCGGCCGGGGTGTCCCCGGTCGGTTTGCGCGCGGTGGTGACGACGGTGGCGCCGCTCTCCAGCAGCTTCCGTGCGATGCCGGCGCCGATGCCGCGGCTTCCGCCGGTCACCACCGCCCGCTTTCCGGCCAATTCCCGTTCCATTCCGGTTCCGCCGCCTCTCCCTGGTCGGAAAACCTGTCCGCGACGCCTTTCGGCAGAAGAGACGCTTTTCGGCGTACGGGCGGGTACGGCCCGGTGCCGGTGCGGAAGGGCGGCGCGGAACCACCGCGGACCACTATCCGCGACCCGCTTCGGCAAGGTCAAGAAGATTGTGTCGATGCAGTGCATCGCCTGGCGCGGTGCAGAAAGGCGGTCGGCCGCCGGGCGGGCCGATGCCGCTGGACGCCGGGAACGATAGCCCCGATAATCGTCGAATTGCCGACGCACGGACCTCCGGTATGAGACGGACGGAAACACCGCCGCGGCGCGGCGGGATATCGCCCGGGGCGTCCGGCTCGGAATTCAGACGAACTCGGGAGGAACAATGGCGGGCTTGGGAGAGCCGTTCACCGTGGGCGACCTGACGGTCCCGAACCGGATCGTGATGGCGCCGATGACCAGGATGAAGTCCCCCGGAGGGGTGCCGGGCCCGGACGTCGCGGAGTACTACGCCCGCCGTGCGGCCCACCGGGTGGGGCTGATCGTCACGGAGGGCACCTACATCGGCCGCCCCGCCGCCGCGGCCTACGACGGGGTCCCCCATTTCCACGGCGAGGAGGCGCTGGCGGGCTGGTCCCGGGTGGTGTCGCTGGTCCACGCGGCCGGCGGCCGGATCGTCCCCCAGCTGTGGCACACCGGGGTGCAGCGCCCGGGCACCGAACCGCCCGCCGAGGGGCCCTCCGGGATCGGCCTGGACGGCGGCCCGGCCGGGCGGGCCATGAGCCAGCAGGACATCGACGACGCCGTGGCCGCCTTCGCGCACGGTGCCGCGGACGCCGAGCGGCTCGGGTTCGACGGGGTCGAACTGCACGGCGCGCACGGCTACCTGATCGACGACTTCCTGTGGCACGGCACCAACCACCGCACCGACCGCTACGGCGGCGACCCGGCCTCCCGGGCCCGGTTCGCGGCCGAGGTGGTGCAGGCCGTCCGGGCGGCGGTGAGCCCCGGGTTCCCGGTCCTCTTCCGGCTCTCCCAGTGGAAGGTCGGCCGCTACGACGCCCGGATCGCGGAGAGCCCGGAGGAGCTGGAGCAGCTGCTGACCCCGCTGGCCGAGGCGGGGGTCGACGCCTTCCACGCGTCCACCCGCCGCTACTGGCTGCCCGAGTTCGAGGGCAGCGACCTCAACCTGGCGGGCTGGGCGCGCAAGCTCACCGGCAAGGCCGCCGTGACGGTCGGTTCGGTCGGCCTGGACCGCCAGTACGGCGAGGGCGTGTTCACCGACGGCTTCACCCGGCCGGCCGGGCTCACCGGCATCGAGGAACTGGTCGAGCGGCTGGAACGCGACGAGTTCGACCTGGTCGCGGTCGGCCGGCCGCTGCTGGCCAACCCCGACTGGGCGGAGCGGGCGCTCGGCGGCGGGCTGGCCGGGGCGGTCCCGTACGACCCGTCGGTGCTCGCGACCCTGGTCTGACCACCGGACCGTCTGACCGGCTGACAGAAGGAGGGCCGGGCCCGCGGCACACGCCGCGGGCCCGGCCCTCCGGTGTCCCCGCCCGGCGGCGGGGACACCGGCCCCGCTACCGGCCGGCCACGACCTCCCGGAGGGCCGCCACCCAGTCGTCCGCCAGCCACCGGGCGGTGGCCGCCTCGAACAGCCGGGTGTCGTACTTCAGGAAGGCCTTGTAGCCGTCCTCGTCCCGATAGACCTCCAGGGCGAGGGGATACTCCCCCGGGTAGGGCAGGTCGTCGAAGGCCCGGAGGTCCAGGTCGCCGGGAGCGGTGGGCGCCCCGTTGGTCAGCAGCTCCGCGCCGTCGAAGTTCTGGAACAGGAAGTTGGTCCGCACCAGCGGTCCGTCCCCGTCGCCCCGGGCCCGGACGATCTCGGCCAGCGGGTAGGCGCCGTGCTCGATCCCGGCCAGCACCCGGCGGTGGAGGGAGCGGAGCAGCCCGGCGACGTCCTCCGTGGCGGTGGACCGGATCGGCAGGCAGTTCGCGAACTGGCCGACGACGTCCTGGAACCGCTCCTCGTAGCGGGCGGCCGTGGTGACCCCCGCGATCAGGTCGTCCTGGCCGGTCACCCGGTGGAGGAAGCGGGTGTAGCCGGCGAGCAGCACGGTCGAGGCGCTGACCCGGTGGCTCCTGGCCGTCGCGGCGACCGCGTCGGCCAGCTCCCGCGGCAGCCGGGTCACGACCACGTCCGCGCGCGGCAGCCGCCCCGGGACCGGCGGGCGGTCGTACGGCAGGTCCAACCGCCCGTCCGCGCCGGCCAGTTCGGCCAGCCAGTGGTCCCGGTGCCGCTGCCCGCGCGGGCCGGCCAGCAGCTCCTCCTCCCAGGCGGTGTAGTCGCCGAACTCGGCGCTCCGCAGCCGTCCCCGGCCCCGGTAGGCGTCCTTGAGGGTGCGGACCAGCAGGGCCGTCGAGGTCCCGTCCAGCAGGATGTGGTGCGCGGTGACCAGCAGCAGCCGGCGGCCGTCGGGCAGGGCGGCCAGGTGCGCCCGGACCAGCGGACCGGCGGCCAGGTCGAAGGGGGCGCCGACCAGGTCGCGCAGCGCGGCCAGCCGGCCGTCCCGCGTGGTGGGTGTGAGGTCGACCCGTTCGAAGGACGGGCCCCGGGCCGGATCGACGTCCAGGTACGGGACGCCGTCCCGCTCGGCGACCACCGCGCCCAGCAGCGGGTGGATCCGGGCCTGCTCCCGGACCGCGCGTTCCAGCGCCGCCTCGTCCGGGTCGCCGTGGACCTCGAACAGGAGCGGGAGGTGGTAGGCGACGGAGTCCGGGCAGCGCACCTGGTCCCGGTACATGGTCAGTTGGCCGCGGGACAGCGCCCAGCGCCGGCCGGGTTCACCGGTGCTGCCGGTGGTGTCGGGGGCGCCAGTGGTGTCGGGGGCGCCGGCGAGGCGGGCGCAGAGGGCGTCGACGCTCTCGGCCTCGAACAGCAGGGTGGGGGAGACGTCCTCGCCGAAGTCCTCGCGCAGGGCGTTGGTGAGCTGGAGGACCAGGATCGAGTCCAGGCCGTAGTCGGTGAGCGGGGCCGAGGAGTCGATCCGCTCGGCCGGGATGCCGAGCACGGTCGCCGCCTTGGCCAGGACCAGCGCGGCCGGATCGGCCGGCGGCCGGGCGGGCAGGGTGTCCACCGGCCGGGCGGGCCGGGCGTCGACGGGCCGGCTGTCGACGGGCCGGGCGGGCCGGGGGTCGACGGCGGGCGCCTGCGGTCGGGCCGGCGGGGTGTCGACCACCCGGGCCGGCGGCCGGGCCTCCGAGCGTCGGTCGGGCGCCGCGGACGTCTCCCGTCCGCCTCCCGCCGGTGCCGCCGGTGCCGCCGGCACCCGCTGCCGGGCCACCCCGTCGCTCTCCGCCGCGATCACCTGCTGCCCCAACGGGAGCGCCCGGGACACCGGGAACACGACGGTGCGGAAGCCCTCACCGGCCAGCACGTCCCGCCAGTTCCCGGGCGACAGCGCCGGCGAGCCGGGGATCCGCAGCGACCGGTCGTCGAACAGCCACCAGCCCTCCAGCAGGCCGAAGGTCACGTGGCTGAACAGGTCGAACGCCGAGAGTTCGTTCAGCAGCAGCCAACCGCCGGGCCGCAGCGCGGCCTTGGCGTTGCGCAGGGTGTTGCGGGTGTCCTTGGTCGCGTGCAGCACGTTCGCGGCGATGACCAGGTCGAAGGCGCCCTCGGCGACCTCCTGCCCGGCCAGCGGCCGTTCGATGTCGAGCAGCCGGCAGTCCAGGTACGGGACCTCCGGCCCGTACGAGGCCCGGGCGTGGTTCAGGAAGGCCTTGGAGACGTCCGTGTAGACGTAGCGCTCGATGCTGTCCCGGTACGGCTGGAGGGCGGCGAACATCCCCACGCTGGTGCCGCCGGTGCCCGCGCCGACCTCCAGGATCCGCAGCCGGGCGCCCGGGTCGCGGCGCAGCCGGTCGGCGACCAGGCCGGCGGCGGTGGCGGCCATGGCGCGGTTGAACAGGTCGGCGGCGCGGTTGTCGCGGTAGCAGCCCTCCACCAGCTCCATGGAGCCGCGCGGGAACATCACGTCGGTGGGCCGGACGCGGCCGGTCAGGATCCCGGGCAGGGCTCCGAGCATGGCCGCGGCCAGGCGCAGCTCCGCCGCCCGGTCGGGGTCCGCGGACCACCGGGCGCACTGCCGCTCCCACCGGGCCAGCACCTGGTCCGCGGGCTCCGCCGGCGCCAGGAGCCGCTGGGCGTGCTCCCACCACTGGGCGTACTGCGGCAGGACCGCCGCGCGGTCGACGTCGGCCAGCTGGGCGGCGAGGACCTTGGCGAGCCACGGGTCCCGCTCGGCCCGCCGCCACCGGACGACCTCGTCCAGGGCGGCGTCCGTCTCGTCGACGCCGGCCGGCAGCGTGCCGGGGCGCGGCAGGACGGCCGGGCCGTGCGCGGAGACCCGGGTGGCGCGGTCGAAGTTGGGCAGGGTGTTGCGCCGGTCGGTGCGGACGTAGGCGAGCTGCCGCTGCGGGCCGCCGAGCAGGGCGGCCAGGGCGGCGAGCCCCTCCGGCGGTTCGATGGACACCAGCCCGACCCGGGTCATCCGCTCCCGGTAGAACTCGGAGGTGACGCTCCCGAGACCGCCCCACCAGCCCCAGTTCATGACCCGGACCGGGGTGTCCCAGTGCTGCCCGAGGGCGTGCGCGTAGGCGTCGCTGAAGGTGCAGCCGGCCGCGTAGTTGCCCTGGCCGGCGGCGGTCGTGAAGGACTGCATGGAGGACAGCAGGACCGCGAAGTCGAGCGGTTCGCCGTCGAAGGCCTCGGCCATGGCGGTCGTCACGTCGACCTTGGCGGCCAGCGCGGCGCGCAGGTCGGCCTCGTCCATCCGCGCGACGGTGCTGTCCCGCAGCACCAGCGCCGCCTGGACGACGCCGTGCACCCGGGGGTGGCGGCGCCTGACCTCGGCCAGGACCCGGCGCAGCGCGGCCGGGTCGCCGGCGTCGGCCTGGAGGTAGCGGACGTGCTCCGGTCCTCCGGCGGAGCGGATCCGGTCCGCCACGGTGGCGTCGTGCGCCCGGCGGCCGATCCAGGTGACGTGGGCGCCGTGGTTCCGCACGACGTGCCGGGTCCACGCGGAGCCCAGCCCGCCGGCGCCGCCGATGACGACGTACACGCCGCCCTCCCGGTACACCGGCCGCTCCGGGGCCTCGCACGGGGCCCAGCGGCGGGCCAGCCACTGGCCGGTGCGCCGGACCCAGGCGTCGTCGGGGGACTGGGCGGGCAGGGCGGTGAGGTCCGCGGGCCAGCCGGAGCCGTCCAGGTCGACGCGGCGGACGGTCCAGTTGCCGTACTCCCGGCCCAGCGAGCCGAACAGGCCGTGCAGCCCGGCGTGCGCGGGCTGGACCTCGTCGTCCGCGTGGGTGGCGAGCGCACGGGTCGTCACCAGGGTGATCCCGAGCGGCCTGGCGTCGTAGCCCGCCGCGACCAGCGCCTTCACCAGACGGAACGCGGCGACCACCCCGTCCTCCTGCGCGGCGGTGTACCCGGCGGCGTCGGTGGGCGCGAGGTCGGCCTCGGGGGCGGCCCACACCAGGTGGTCGACCGGTCCGAGTCCGTGCAGCGCGGCGGTGGCCTCCTCGACGCTCGCCGAGGCCGGCAGCGGCCAGTGGAGCGCGCCGTCGAGCGGGGCCGGGCCGCCGACGACCAGGACGCGGTCCGCGCCGGAGGGCACCGGGGGGCCGTCCGCGGGGATCGGGTCCCAGACCGGGGCGTAGAGGGCCGGTTCGATGGCGCCTTCGACGGCGGGCTCGGGCCGGTCCGCGCCGGCCGTTCCGGTACGGGCCTCCGGGCGGGGTTCGGTGCGGCTCCCGGTCCGGCGGGAGCTGTAGCCGACCAGCCGTACCCGGACCTCGCCGTCCTCGTCCACCAGATCGATGTCGAGCCGGCCGAGCGGTCCGGCCGCCAGGCCCCGCACCACGGCCGTCATGGCCGGGGTGCAGGGGGCGAACAGCTCGAGCCGCTCCAGCGCGAACGGCACGGCGGTGTCCCGCAGTTCGGTCAGGTGCGCCGCGACGGTGGCCTGGATCGCCGAGTCCAGCAGGGCCGGGGTGAGCGCGCCCGGCTCGGCCGCGTCGGGCAGGACCAGGTCGGCGAGCACCGTGTCGGGGCCCACGTGCGCCTGCCGGACGGCCCGCAGGCTCGGGCCGTGCTCGATGCCCATCGACCGCAGGGCCTGGTGGATCCGTTCGCCGGGCACCGTCTCCGGGCACCGCGCGCGCAGCGCGGCGAGGTCCACCCGGGCCGGGCGCGGGGCGTCGGAGGGGGCCAGCGTGCCCTCGCTGCGGACCGTCCCGCCGGTCGACAGCGTGAACCGCCGGCCGCCGCGGGCGTCGGTGCGCAGGTCGACCAGCACCTCGACGGGTTCCGGCCCGACCTCCAGCGGCCGGACCCACGTCACGTTGGTCATCCGGACGCGGGTGCCGCCCAGGGCCCGACGGGCCAGTTCCAGGTGGGCGACGGCGGGCAGGATGTGCCGGCCCTGCACGACGTGGTCCCGCAGCAGCCCGTCCGTACGGGACAGCGTGACGCGGTCGCGGTCGCGGTCGCGGTCGCGGCCCGCCGCCGGCCCGTGCCGGTCCGGGGCGAACGGGTAGGTCGGCAGCGGGACGAGGCGTCCCCCGGCCGGGGCCGGCGCGTCCCCGACCGGACGGGCGGGCGCGATGCCGTCGAGCACCGCGACCAGTTCGGCGGTGTCGCCCGCCAGGCACTCGAAGCGGTGCTCGAACCGCTTCCGGCCGGACCACAGCGTGTGGGCGAGGTCGCGCAGCTCCACCGAGGGGTGGGCGCGCAGGTGCGCCGCGAGCCGGCGCCGCTGCTCGGCGAGCTGCTGCTCCGTCCGGGCGGACAGGACCACGGGGTGGTCCGCCCTCGGCGCCGGGGGCCGCTCGGCCGACGGCGCCTCCTCGATGACGACGTGGGCGTTGGTGCCGCTGGCCCCGAAGGAGCTCACCACGCCGCAGCGCGGGCCGGCGGCGGGGGCCGCCCAGTCACGGGTCCGGGTGTTGACGTAGAACGGGCTGCCGGCCAGCGGGACCGCCTCGTTGGCGGTCTCGAAGTTCAGCGCGGCGGGGATCCGCCGGTGCCTGAGCGCCAGCAGGACCTTCAGCACGCCCGCGATGCCGGCGGCGAACTGGGCGTGCCCGATCGTGGTCTTCACCGAGCCCAGCGCGCAGTACTCGGCGCGGTCGGTCCGGGCGCGGAAGACCCGGTCCAGGGCCCGGAACTCGATCGGGTCGCCCAGCGGCGTGCCGGTGCCGTGCGCCTCGACCAGGCCGATCCGCTCCACGTCGACGCCGGCCCGCTCGTACAGCCCGCTGATCAGGCTCTCCTGGGAGACCGAACTCGGGGCGGTGATGCCGTTGGTGGCGCCGTCCTGGTTGACCCCGACGGCGGTGATCACGCCGTGGACGTGGTCCCCGTCGGCCAGCGCGTCGGCGAGCCGCTTGAGCACCACCACCCCGACGCCCTCACCGGGGACGAAGCCGTCCGCCCGGTGGTCGAAGCTGTGGCAGCGCCCGCTCGGGGAGAGCATCCCCGCGCGGCCCGCGAGCCCGTACAGCCGCGGCGTGGACTGGACGAACACCCCGCCGGCCAGGGCCATCGAGGTCTCGCCGGACCAGAGGTCCTTGCACGCCAGGTCGAGCGCCACCAGCGAACTGGAGCAGGAGGTGTCGACGGCGATCGCCGGGCCCTTGAGGTCCAGGGCGTAACTGACCCGGCTGGGGATCACCGAGGCCATGTTGCCCCACAGGGCCTGGGCCGGCGCGTCCCCGTCGAGCAGCTCCAGGTAGTCCCCGGCCCAGGCGCCGACGTACACGCCGCACGGCCGCCGGTCCATCCGGCCGGCGTACCCGGCGTCCTCCAGGGCCTTCCACGACTCCTCCAGCAGCAGCCGCTGCTGGGGGTCCATCGCGGCGGCCTCGGTGCCGGAGATGTTGAAGAACAGCGCGTCGAACTCGTCGATCCGGTCGAGGAACCCGCCCCGGGTGCACGCGCTCAGGCCGTCGAGGCGGAAGCGGGTGGCGTCGGTGACCAGGTCGTCCCCGTTCTCCAGCCGCGTCCACAGCTCGTCCAGCGAGCCGGTGCCCGCGAACCGGCCGCTCATGCCGACGACCGCGATCGGGCCGCGGTCCACCGGGCCGGGGGCGGCCACCGGCTGTCCGGTGGCGGGACGGCGGTCGGTGGCGGGACGGCGGTCGGTGACCGGGGCACCGCCGTCGGCGGCTCCGGCGTTCGGCGTGGCGTTCGGCGCGGCGTCAGGCGCGGCGCCCGGTGTGGCGTCGAGCGCGGCCGAGGGCCGGGCCCCGCCGCCGGTCCGGGCGGGCACCATGGCGTCCCGGTGCTCGGCGAGCAGGTGCGCGGCCAGCCGGTCGACCGTGCTGTGGTCGAAGACCACGGTGGTCGAAAGGTCCAGCGAGAGCGCGGTGTTGAGCTCGTGGACCAGCCGGACGGCGAGGATGGAGTCCAGGCCCAGATCGGCGAACGCCGACCCGTCGAGGACCTCGCCGGTGTCCATCGCGAGGGCGGCGGCGACCTTCTCCCGCACCAGCGCGGGCACCAGCCCGTCCAGGTCGGCGGGTTCGGCCGGTTCGTCAAGACCGGCCAGGTCGTCCAGGTCGACCGGTTCGGCGGCCGCGGGGGGAACGGGTGCTGCGGGGGGAACGTCCCCGGACCGGGCCAGGTCGCCGATCCAGAACCGTTCCGCGGCGAACGGATAGGTGGGCAGGGCGATGGTCCGCCGCGCCTCCCGGTGCGTGCCGCGCCAGTCGATCGCGACGCCGGACGCCCACAGGGCCGCGACCTTGGACAGCTCCCCGGCGGCGCTCCACCGCCGGACGAGCAGCTCCTGGAGCTCGCCGTCCGCGGTGAGTTCCGCGAGCAGCCCGTCGGGCGCCGTCCCCGCGCTGCCCCGGAGCCCCCGGCCCTCGCGCAGCGCGTCCCGCAGCTCCCCGGTGGAGGAGACCACGACCGCGTACCGCTCGGCCATCGCCTCCCGTCCCACCTGGAGGGTGTACGCGAGGTCGGCCAGCGGGGTGTCCGGGGCCCGGTCGAGGAACGCGGCCAACCGGTCGACGGAGGCGGCGAGTCGGTCGGGGGTCCGGGCGGAGAGGACGACGACGTGTTCGGCGCCGTCCTCGGTGCCGTCTGCGGGTTGCACGGGGTACTCCTCGACGATCACGTGCGCGTTGGAGCCGCCGGCACCGAAGGAGGACACCGCCGCGATCCGCGGGCCCTCGCTGTGCCAGGGCGCCGCTTCGCGCTGGAGCCGGAAGGGGGACGACCCGAAGTCGATGTTCGGGTTGGGCTGTTCGGCGTTCAGGGTGGGGACCAGTTCCCGGTGCCCGAGCTGCAGCAGCACCTTGGTGAGGCCCGCCACGCCGGCGGCGGCCTCCAGGTGCCCGATGCCGGACTTCACCGAGCCGAGCGCGCAGTACTGGCGGTCCTCGGTGTCCTGCCGGAACGCCGCGGCCAGGCCGGCGACCTCGATCGGGTCGCCCAGCTCGGTGCCGGTGCCGTGCGCCTCGACGTACCCGACCTGCCGCGCCGAGACGCCGGCCCGGTCGAGCACCTGACGGATCAGCGCGGCCTGGGCGGTCGGGCTCGGCACGGTGTAACCGGTGCTGCGCCCGCCGTGGTTGACGCCGGTGGCGCGGATCAGGCCCAGCACCCGGTCCCCGTCGGCCAGGGCCCGGGACAGCGGCTTGAGCAGCACGCAGCCGACGCCCTCGCCGGGGACGAACCCGTGGCCGCCGGCGCCGAAGCTGCGGCAGTACCGGTCGGGTGAGAGCATGCCGGAGCGGCACAGCTCGACGTAGTCCAGCGGGTGGGTGTAGACGTTCGCGCCGCCGGCCAGGGCGACCTCGCAGGCGCCGCTGCGGAGTTGCTCGCAGGCCTCGTGGATCGCGGTCAGCGAGGCCGAGCACATGGTGTCCACGGTCAGGCTCGGCCCGCGCAGGTCGAGCAGGTAGGAGACCCGGGCGCTCAGCGAGGCGAACGACAGCCCGGGGACGACGAGTTCACCCGAGGGCAGCCGGCCCGCAGGGTGCCGGGCGTGCCCGACCTTGGTGACGCCGGCGAACACCCCGACCCGGTGGTCGTGCTGCTCGGCGAGGCGGGCGCGGGTGTACCCGGCGTCCTCCAGCACCTCCCAGGCGGCCTGGACGAACAGCCGCTCCTGCGGGTCCATCGCGTAGGCGTCGCGCGGGGCGATGCCGAAGAACCTCGGGTCGAAGTCGGCGAAGCCGTCCAGGAACCCGCCCCACTTGCTGTAGCTGCGCCCGGTGGTCGCGGCGGTGGTGCGGTCGGGTTCGAAGAAGCCGTCCAGCGGCCACCGGTCGATCTCGCGGACGCTGTCGCGGCCGGCCCTGAGGTTCTCCCAGAACTCGCCCAGGTCGGCGGCGCCCGGGTAGCGGCCGCTCAGCCCGATGACGGCGATCGGCGCGTCGGGGCCGGCGGCGCGCCCGGCGGTACGTCCGACGGCGGGTTCCCCGGCGGGGACGGTCCGTCCCGAGGGGGCCGCCGGGGCGGGCCCGGTCGGCCGCTCCGGTACGGGCTGCGGTACGGGCTCCGGGCGGCGTGCGCCGCCGAGTCGGGCGGCCACCGCCCGCAGGGTCGGCTGCTCGTAGAACAGGGTCGAGGAGGCCTCGGGGTAGAACGGGGCCAGCGCACGGTTGAGCTGGATCACCATCACCGAGTCGAGACCGATGTCGACGAACGGCCGGTCCGGGTCCACCGCCTGCGGGGGCAGCTTGCTGACCTCCGCGAAGACCTCCCGCAGGTGGTCCAGCACGGCGCGGTCCGCGGTGCGGCCCCCGGACGGTGCGGGCGCGGGCGGAGCGGCAGCGGCAGGAGCAGCGGCCGGGGCCGGCGAGCCGTGGTGCACCCACACCCGGTCCGCCCCGGTGTGCCAGGCGTCGACCAGGGCGGCGAGGCCCGTCGGCGTCGGCATCGGGACCAGCCCCCGGTCCTCCCACAGGTAGGCCAGGGTGCGGTCGTCGACGGTCATGCCGCCGTCCTGCCACAGCGGCCAGGCCACCGAGAGCGTCCGGCCCCGCCGTTCCCCCCGGGCGACGGCCGCGTTGCGGGAGGCGGCGAACTCGTCGAGGAAGGCGTTGGCGGCCGCGTAGTCGCTCTGCCCGGGGTTGCCGGTGACGGCGGCGCCGGAGGAGTAGGCCAGGACGAACTCCAGCGGGCAGTGCGCGGTGGCCCGGTCGAGGTGGACGAGGCCGTCCGCCTTGGCGCCGAGCACCTCCTCCCACTGCGCCGCGGTCTTCTCGGCGAGCAGGGCGTCGCGGACCACTCCGGCGGCGTGCACCACCCCGGTGACCTCGCCCGCCTCGGCGACGAGGTGGCGGACCTCCTCCCAGCGCGAGAGGTCGGCCCGCACGTAGCGCGCGACCGCGCCGGCCTGCCGCAGGTCGGCCAGCAGCGCCTCCACCCGCTCGTCGGCCGGCGACCGGCCCGCGAGGACGAGGGTGGGCCGGCGGACGTCGGCGGCGATCCGACGGGCCGTCGCGGCGCCGATGCCGCCGGCGCCGCCGGTGACGAGGTAGACGCCGCCGTCCCGCCACGGCGGGGCGGAGCCGGTGGCCGGGGGAGTGACGGGGGTCCAGCCGAGGGTCTGCCGGACGCCGTGGCGGTAGCGGACGAGGTCGTCCGCGCCGTCGGCGTTCTCCGCGACCGCGCTGGCCGGGTCGACGTCCGCGGCGCCGTCCAGGACGATCACCTGGCCGAGGACCCCGGGGTCCTCCTTGGCCACCGAGCGCAGCAGGCCGGCCAGGGCCGCGGTGTCCGTGACCACCTGGACCAGCACCGTGCCCTCCTCGGCCGCCAGGCCCCGGACGGTCTCCAGCAGCTTCCAGGACAGGTCGCGGAACCGGCTCTCCGGCCGCTGTTTGGCGGTCTCCAGCCGGATCGCCCCGGGGAGGTCGCCGTCGACCCCGCACAGCACGACCGCGCGGCGGTCGTGGCGGCGGCCCGGCGCGGCGGGGGCCGGAGCCCAGGCCGGGACGGACAGGACCGTGACGGCCTCCGGGGCGGCGGCCGCTTCGGTGTCCGGTGCCGCGACGGGCGCCTGGGCGGGCGCCGGGGCGGGCTCGGCCTCCGGGTGCCAGAAGCGGTCCCGGGCGAAGGGGTACCCGGGCAGGTGCACCCGTCCGGGCGTCGGCCCGCCGGTCCAGGCCGACCGGTCGAGGGCCTCGCCCGCGATCCAGCGCGCCGCCGGACCGGCGGCCTCGCCCCGGTCGCCGGTGGCGACGAACACCCGCAGCCGGTCGGCGAGTTGAGCCACGCTGGACACCGTCCAGGCGATCCGCTCGGCCATCTCCTCCCGGCCGGCCAGGAGGGTCCAGGCGACCGAGCGCAGGGACACCCCCTCCGACCGCTCCAGGAAGGCCAGCAGGTCCCGGGCCCGGTCGGTCAACTGCCCCGGGGTGCGCGCCGAGAGCGGCACCAGGACGTCCCCGGCGGGCTCCTCCCGGCCGGCCCGGACCGGGACGTACTCCTCGACCACGACATGGGCGTTGACGCCGCCGAAGCCGAAGCTGCTGACCCCGGCGCGCCTCGGCCCGTCCCGGCCGTCGCGGTCGCGCGGACGCGGCCAGGGCTCGTTCTCCCGGACCAGGTGGAAGGGCCCGTCGTCGAGTTCGACGAACGGGTTGACCCGCCGCAGGTGCCGGTTCGCGGGCAGCACCCCGTGCCGGAGCGAGAGCAGCACCTTCAGCAGCCCGGCGATGCCGGCGGCGGACTCCAGGTGCCCGATGTTGGTCTTGACCGAGCCCAGGCCGCAGGCGCCGTCGTCGCTCCGGCCGAGCCGGCGGAAGGCGGTGCGCAGCGCGCGGACCTCGACCGGGTCGCCGAGGGCCGTGCCGGTGCCGTGGGTCTCGATGTAGCCGATGGTGTCCGGGTCGAGGTCGCCGACGGCCGCGGTGACCAGCTCGGCCTGGGCGTCGGCGTTCGGCGCGGTGAGCGAGTTGGCCCGTCCGCCGTGGTTGTAGGCGCTGCCCCGGAGCACGCCGAGGATCGCGTCGCCGTCCCGCTCGGCCGCCGCCAGCGGCTTGAGGACGACGGCCCCGACGCCCTCGCCGCGCACGTAGCCGTTCGCGTCGGCGTCGAACGTGCGGCACAGGCCGTCCGGGCTGAGCATCCCCGCGCGGTGGGCGCTGACGAAGGTGCCGGCGTCGAGCAGGACGTTCACCCCGCCCGCGATCGCCAGGTCGCAGGCGCCGGACCGGATGGCCTCCATGGCGCGGTGCACCGCCACCAGCGAGCTGGAGCAGGCGGTGTCGATGGGCTCGCTCGGGCCGCGCACGTCGAGCAGGTAGGAGATGCGGTTGGCCAGGATCGAGTGGTTGGTGCCGGTCGCGGTGAAGGCGTCCGGCCGCACCCCGCGGGTGCTGAGCAGGGTCGCGTAGTCGTTGTTGGTGACGCCGATGAACACCCCGGTGTTGGAGGGGAGTTCGCTCGGCCGGTGGGCGCTGTCCTCCAGTGCCTGCCACACCGTCTCCAGCACCAGCCGGTGCTGCGGGTCCATCAGTTCGGCCTCGCGCGGCAGGATCCGGAAGAACGCCGCGTCGAAGGCGTCGACCTCGTCGAGGGCGCCCATCCGCCGGGGGAAGTCCAGGGCGGTGATGGCCCGGCGCTGCTCCTCGTCGTAGCGGTCCAGCGGGAAGGCGGTGACGGAGTCCCGCCCGGCCAGCAGGTTCGCCCAGAACTCGCCGAGGTCGCGGGCGCCGGGGAAGCGTCCGGCCGCGCCGATCACGGCGATCGGCGTGTCCGGGGCCCGTCCGGGCCGGTCCGGGAGGGGCCGGCGCCCGGTGGCGGGGGCTGTTACGGGGGCCGTCACGGCGGCGGTCGCGGGGACGGCTGCCGGGACGGTCGCGGGGCGGGCCGCCGGGCGGCGCGGCGCGGCCGAGGCCCCGTGCTCCGCGACCAGGTGGGCGCCCAGCGCCTCCAGGGTACTGAGGTCGAAGAACACGGCCGGGCTGACCTTGGCGCCGAAGCGCTCCTCGATCTGCTTGGCGAAGTACACCAGCGAGATCGAGTCGAAGCCGAACTCGTCCATGCCGGTCCGGGGGTCGAGCTCCTCCGGCTCGAACTTCAGCAGCCCCGCCGCGATCTCGCGCAGCACCTCCACGACCCCGTCCGCACCCGAAGGTCCGGACGTGCCCTCCGCCGGCGCGGGAGTACCCGGCTCGGGGCGGAGTACGGCGGGCCGGGGGGCCCGGCGGGCCGCCGGTGGCGTCCCCCCGGTGCCGCACAGCACGCCCTCCAGCGCGCCGAGCACCTCGCCCGAAGCGTCGGCCAGGAGGATCCGGTCGGCGCCGAGGAGGACGTGGGCGACCGGCCCGCCGGACCGGACGGTGACCCGGTCGATCCGGTGCGGCGCGACCCGCTGCCAGTCCGGGTGCCCGGCCCGGCGGGCCGTCCACTGCACGCCCAGGGCGATCGCCGCGAGGACGGACGGTTCGACGGTCACGTTCCGCCGGGCGTGGTCCTGCTGGACGCCGGGGCGGGACAGGTGCAGGACGGTGCTGCCGTCCGGGGCGGCGGACACCGCGTCGACGGCGCAGGAGGCGGCCCGGGGGACGACGCCGCCCTCGGCCAGTTCGGCCAGGAGGCCCGCCCGGTCCAGCACCTGCCGCAGGCCGGTGAGGTCGATCCGGCCGGTGGGCGCGTCGGCCGCCCGGACGGTGAACTCGACGGCCGGCGGCCCGTCCCCGGCCCGCACCAGGCCGTGGCCGTCGGCGAACTCCGTGACGAGGCGGTCGGTGGCCGACCAGTCGACCGGCCGCAGCACCCGCAGGTCCTGGACGGCCGGCTCGGCCGCGTACCCGCTGACCTTGGCGGTGGCGAGCGCGAGGTCCACGGTGAAGGTGGACACCACGACGGGGAGCCCGTCCTGGCGGTAGGTGTAGTCCTGGAGGTCGTCGAGCCGCAGGTCCGCGGTGTAGCGCAGGCCGTGGACGTCGGACTCGTTGCGTCCCAGGAAGGGGTGCAGCCGCTCGCGGTGGGCCAGCGGGGCGAGCACGGTCGGCGCGTCCTGGTCCACCTCGACCCAGCAGCGCACCCGGTCGAAGGGGTACGGGGGCAGCGGGACCCGCCGGGCCGCGGGCAGCCGGTCCCAGTCGACGCTGCGGCCCGCGAGCCAGGTCCGGGCGATCTCGTGCTCCGGCAGGTCCCGGCGGCCCGCCGCCCAGCCGTCCAGGGCGGCCAGGGCGGCCGCCTTGTCGGCCGCCACGAAGGCCCAGCGGTGCGGCAGTTCGTTCCTGCCGACCCGCAGGGTGAAGGCGATGTCGGGGAGGTCGGCCTCGCGGGCCCCGGCAAGGTGGTCGCGGAAGACGGCCAGGTGGCGTCCGAGGGCGTCCTCGTTCATGGCGGAGAACACGAACAGCTGCTCGCCGAAGGGCTCCTGGCGCTCCGGCCGCGGCGGGTACTCCTCCAGGATGATGTGGGAGTTCATGCCGCCGGCGCCGATCGAGGTGAGGCCGGCCCGGCGCGGGTGGACGACCTCCCGGCCGTCGACCGTGGTGACGACCGGCTGCCAGTCGGCGAGGGTCTGCTGGACCCGGAACGGGGTGTCCGCGAAGTCGATGTCCGGGTTGAGCTCCGTGCTGTGCAGCGACGGCACCAGCTTGCCGTGCCGCAGCTGGAGCAGCACCTTCGCCAGGCCCACCATCCCGGCGGCGGCGAGCAGGTGGCCCATGGTGGCCTTGACCGAGCCGAGGGCGCAGAACTGCCGGTCCTCGGTGTACTTCCGGAACGCCGAGGTGAGGGCGCGGACCTCGATCGGGTCGCCCAGGGCGGTGCCCGAACCGTGGCCCTCGACGTAGCCGATCGTCCTCGGGTCGATCCCGGCGTCCTCGACGGCCTTCTCGATCGCGCGGGCCTGCATGCCGGGGCTCGGCACGGTGAAGCCGTTGCGCACACCGGCGTTGGACAGGGCGGTGCCCTTGATCACGGCGTACACGTGGTCGCCGTCGCGCTCCGCGTCGACCAGCGGCTTGAGCACCACCGCGCCGACGCCCTCGCCGAGGATGGTGCCGTCCACGCCGACGCCGAAGCTGCGGATCACGTCGGAGGTGCCGGTGGTGAAGTGCTCCTGCGAGGAGGTGATCAGGTTGTACGGGTGCAGCAGCAGGTTGATGCCGCCCGCGACCACCATCCGGCACTCGCCGGCCCGCAGCATCTGCACGGCCTGGTGGACGCAGGTCGAGGAGGCCGAGCACATGGTGTCCACGAAGATCGACGGCCCGGTCAGGCCGTAGAAGTAGGACAGCATGTTCGGGATCGTCCCGGTGTAGCTGCCGCTCTGCGGGGCGCCGCGGGTGAGGCTGTTCTGGAAGCCGTACAGGTTGTAGTGGTTGCTCATCGTCCCGACGAGCACGCCGACGTCGCCCTGGTAGCGGCGCCGGATGGTCTCCCGGGAGTAGCCCGAGTCCTCCAGCGCCTGCACGCCGGCCTGGAGGAACAGCCGCACCTCCGGGGACATCTGCTCGGCCTCGCGCTTGGAGATCCGGAAGTACCGGGGGTCGAAGGCGTCGATGTCGCGCAGGAAGGTCCCGGTCCGGATCACGCTCTTGCCGGGCACGGCCCGGTCGCTGTCGTGGACGACGCGGTGGTCCCAGCGGTCGGCGGGGACCTCGGTGAAGCTGTGCCGGCCGTTCTCCAGCAGCTCCCACAGCTCGTCGAGGGTGTCGGCGCCGGGGTAGCGCCCGGAGACCCCGATGATCGCGATGTCGTGCCGGTCGTCGCGGTCCCGGTGCGGGCCGGACGGCTCCGCGCGGACCTCGTGGGCCTCGGCGACAGCGACGGCGCTGACGGCGGCAGGGGTCCGGACGGGTACCTCGACGGGCTCCGGCTCGGGTTCGGCCCGCGGTGCCGCCCCGCCGAGGACGGCCTCCAACTGCTCCCGCCGGGACTCCACGAAGTGGGCGGCGACGTCGGCGATGTTGAGGTACTCGAAGAAGATGGTCTTGGACAGCGGCCCGAACAGCTTCTCCAGCTCGGCGGTCACGCCCATGATGCTCAGCGAGTCGATGCCGTACGCGACGAGGTCGGTGGCCGGGTCGAGGTCCTCCGGCCGGTGCCGGAGGACCTCGGCGACGATCCGCCGCAGCAGTTCCTCGGTCCGCTCGGTCAGGTCCCCGCCGTCGCCGCCGGGTACCGCTCCGGCGGGTACGGCGGTCCGAACCGGTGTGCCCGGTACGGCGGTTCGGGCCGGTGCGGCGGGCCGGGCCGCGAGCGTGGCGCCCGCGCCGTAGCCGACCACGACGTGGGCCGGGGCGTCGGCGCGCAGCGCCCCGCCGAGCGCGCGCAGCCCGTCCTCGGTGGGCAGCGGCTCCCAGCCCCGCTCGCGGCGCATCGCCTCCCGGCCGGCCGCGTCCATCGTCATGCCGCCGTCGGCCCACAGCGGCCAACTGACCGCGACGGTACGGCCGGTGCGCTCGCCGGCGTCGACCAGGGACTGCCGGTGCGCGGCGAACGCGTCCAGGAAGGCGTTGGCCGCGGCGTAGTCGGACTGGCCGGGGTTGCCGTACACCCCGGCGACCGACGAGAAGAGCACGAAGTGGTCCAGGTCGAGGTGGCGGGTGGCGGCGTCGAGGTTGAGCGCGCCGCGGATCTTCGGCGCGCCCACGGTGCGGACGTCGGCCAGGTCCTTGCGCACCAGGTACTGGTCGCGCAGGACGCCGGCCGCGTGGACGACGCCGTCGAGCGAGCCGTGGTCGCGCAGGATCGTCTCGACCGCGGCCCGGACCTCCTCGGCGTCGGCCACGTCCACCAGGAGGTGGTGGGCGTCGACGCCGTCGGCGCGCAGCTCGGCGAGCGAGCCGGTGGCGGACCGTCCGCTGAGCACCACCGTGGCCCCGGCGCGGCCGAAGTAGCGGGCCAGGTGCGGACCGAGGCCGCCCAGGCCGCCGGTGATCCAGTACACCCCGCCGGTCCGCAGCTCCGGGACGGCCGGGCCGGCCGCGAGCGGGGCGTCGACGGGCTCCAGCACCTGCCGGACCCCGTCGGCCCGGCGGCGGACCTCACTGTCGGCGCCCTCGTCCGCGCACTCCTCGGCGACGATCCGCTCGATCGTCGCCGGGTCCGCGCCCTCCAGGCCGTCGACGCGCACCACCCGGCCGGTGACCAGCGGGTTCTCCAGGGCCACCGTGCGGAACAGGCCCGCCAGCGGCCGGTGGAAGTGCGCCGGGACCCGCCCGTCGACCAGCACCACGAACCGGTGCTCGGTGGTGGGCCGGGTGAGCAGCAGCTCCCGGACGGCGGCGAACACCGTGTCCGTCACGGCCTCGACGCCGTCGGCCGGGGCCGAGGGGGCGATGCCCGGCAGTTCCGGGGTGTGCGGGGTGCGGGCCGGGCCGCCGGGGACGGCCGGCCGGTCCGTCCACCGGGTGGTGGCGGTGACGACGCGCGGGCCGGTGCCGGTGCCGGTGGCGCGCTGGGCGAGCCCCCGGACCGTGGCGTGCACGGTGCCCTCGTGGTCGCACAGGTCGATGTCGAAGGTGGCCACCGCGCCGGAGCCCCCGGAACCGCCGGTGCGCCGGATCCAGGCCCAGCTCTCGGCCGGGCACGGCCCGTGGACCAGGACCTCGTCCAGGGCCAGCGGCAGGGTCGGCCCGGCGGTGTCCGGCATCAGCGTGACGGAGACCTGGAAGGCCGCGTCCAGCAGGCTCGGCGGCAGCAGGTGTCCGCCGTCCTCGGGCTCGGTCGGCCGGATGCGGGCGAGCGCCCCGTCCGGGCCGGTGCGCAGCTCCCGCAGCGCGCGCATGGCCGGGCCGTACTCCAGGCCCTGGGCGCGCAGCCGCCGGTGGACGGCGTCGGGCTCGGCCGGGTCCGGGCAGGAGGCGCGCAGCGCGGCCAGGTCGAGCGGGGCCGGCGGCGCGGGCGGGACGAGCTCGGCGCGGCCGGTGCCGTGCTCCGTGCCGTCGCGTACGAACGCGACGGCGATGCCGTGGTCCCCGGGCGTCAGTTCGACGTGGACGTCGACGGGTTCCTCGTCGACGGTGATCGGCCGCACCCAGGCCAGGTCGTGCAGCCGGACGGTCCCCGTCCCGGTGGCCGAGAGCGCCACGGCGGCCCGGGCCATCTCGACGTAGGCGGCGGCGGGCAGCACCCGCCGGCCGCCGACCCGGTGGTCGTCGAGGAAGGGTTCGGCGCCGGTGAACGTCGAGGTGTAGCGCTGCTGCGCCAGGTCGGAGGTGTTGCGGTGGACGAGGGGGTGCAGCTGCCCGGTGGCGGCGGGGGCGACGGGCTCCGGTACGCGGTACCAGTGCCGGTCCCGCGCGAACGGGTAGGTGGGCAGCCGCACCCGCTGGGCGCCGGGGTGGTGCGGCCAGCTCGCGTCGCCGCCCGCCAGCCAGTCGGCGACCGCCGTCATCAGCTCGGGGCCGGCGCCGGCGGGGTTGGCGGCCTCGCCCGCCGGGAGCTCACCGGACACCAGCGTCCCCAGCGCGGCGACGAGCTGGTCCCGGTCGGCGACGACGAGCGCGGCCCGGACGGCCAGCGGTTCGCGGCCCACCCGCAGGGTGTGGGCGATGTCGGCCGGCGACTGCTGCGGCAGCAGCGCGGACTCCGGCGCGAGCAGGTGCTCCCGCAGCAGCCCGGCGAGCACCCGCAGCCGCTCGGGGCTGCGCGCCGACAGCGGGACGACGTACGGGCCCGGCGCGCCGGCCGAGGGGGTGCGGCGGTGCGGTTCCTCCATCAGCACGTGGGCGTTGGTCCCGCCGAAGCCGAAGGAGCTGACGCCGGCCCGGCGGGGCGCGCCGTCCACGGCCGGCCAGGGCCGGGTCCCGTCGACGATGTAGAAGGGGCTGCCGGCCAGGTTGATCAGCGGGTTCAGGCTCCGGAAGTTGACGGTCGCGGGCAGCACCCCGGCCGTCATGGCGGCGACGACCTTCACCATGCCCGCCACCCCGGCGGCGGATTCCAGGTGCCCGATGTTGGTCTTGACCGAGCCGATGCCGGTGGTGTCCGGGTCGGGTTCGGTCCCGGCGGCCTCGTGCAGGTTGCGGAAGGCGCGCTTGAGGCCGACGATCTCGATCGGGTCCCCGACCGGGGTGCCCGGCCCGTGCGCCTCGATGTAGCCGACGGTGCCGGGCGCGACGCCCGCTCGGGTGTAGACGTCCTCGATCAGCGCGGCCTGGGCGGTCGGGCTGGTCACGGTCAGCGAGTTGGTCCGGCCGCCGTGGTTGGTGCCGACGCCCTTGATCACCCCGTGGACCGGGTCGCCGTCCGCGATCGCCCGGGCGAGCGGCTTGAGCAGCAGGACCGCCCCGCCCTCGCCCCGGACGAACCCGTCGGCGCCCTCGTCGAAGGCCTGCGCCCGGCCGGTGGGCGAGAGCATGCCGGCCTTGCTGAAGGCCACGAAGTGCTTCGGGGACCAGCACAGGTTGACGCCGCCGGCCAGCGCCAGGTCGCAGTCCCCGTTGTTGAGCGCGGTCACGGCCTCGTAGACGGACACCAGGGAGCTGGAGCAGGCGGTGTCGTTGGTGATGCTCGGGCCGTGGAGGTCGAAGTGGTAGGAGAGCCGGTTGGCGACGATCGAGTACGCCGTTCCGGTCGGGAAGTAGGCGTCGGTCGCCACGTCGTCGCGCTCGATGAGTTCGGCGTAGTCGGCGTGGCAGACGCCCATGAAGACCCCGGTGCGGCTGCCCGCGAGCTCGCTCGCGCGGTAGCCCGCGTCCTCGACGGCCTTCCAGGCGAGTTCGAGGGCGAACCGCTGCTGCGGGTCCATCGTCTCGGCCTCGCGCGGGGAGATGGCGAAGAAGGCGGCGTCGAAGCGGTCCGCGTCCTCGATGAACCCGGCCCAGATGCTGTTGGTCCGTTCGCCGCCGTGGCGCGGGTCCCCGAAGTAGCGTTCCTTGGACCACCGTTCGGCCGGGACCTCGGTGATCAGGGAGCGTCCGGCGGCGAGGTGGTCGAAGAGCGTGGCGAGGGTGTCGGCCCCGGGGAAGCGCAGGGCGAGTCCGATGATGGCGATGCCGTCGGTGGTCACCGGGCCTCCTTTCCGGTCCGGACGGCGTGGCGCCGGTCCACGGTCACTTTCAGGTCGAGCGCCGGGGCGGCCGATCCGCCGTTCCGGCCGGCGCCGTCGAGCACGAACTGCCGGTGGAGCACGGCGGTGGTGAGCAGGTAGACGAAGGCCTGGTCCTCCTTGGTGCTCACGTCCTCGGCGGGCGAGGCCATGACGCGGTCCGTCAGGCGGCGGGCGAACCGCTGGTCCAGGAAGTCGAGATTGCCCAACTCGGCGTCGGACAGGAGGAGTTCGAGGTAGTCCGGGCGGTGCTCCTTGAACACCTCACTGCCCGGGGCGCGGTAGGGCTGCTTGGGGCGGTCCGTGGTCCACTGCGGCAGCTCGGCGCGGAACGCCTTCTTCAGGACGGCCTTCTCGTTCCACCCGTCGTCGAAGCGGAGGTTGACCGCGGAGGCGGCCCGGACCACCGCCGGGTCGAGGAACGGGCAGCGGTTCTCCACGCTGTGCGCCAGAGCGACGCGCTCGCCCTGGGTCGAGAGCAGGAAGCCGGGCAGCAGGGTCTTGTACTCCAGCCACTGGGCCTTCTGCACCGCGGACATGGCCTGGTAGCCCGGTGCCCGGGCGACCAAAGCGAGCAGGTCGGCGAACGGGTCCTCCCGGGAGGCGAGCAGCCGGGCCGCGAACCTGCCGTTCTGGTACCGCAGTTCGTGGGAGAACAGGCCGGGCAGCCGCTCGGTGGCGAACTGCTGGTACAGGCCGAGCAGGTGGCCCTGGTGGGCCGGGCCGAAGTGCGCCAGCTCCGGGTGCAGGGTGGCGAGTCCGGCGCGCCGCTCGGCGTCGGTGAGCCCGTGCCAGCGTTCGCGCAGCATGGTCTCGCGGAACAGGGAGTAGCCGAGGAAGGCCTCGTCGGAGCCCTCGCCGCTGAGCACGGTCTTGATGCCCGCGTCGCGGACGTGGCGGGAGAGCAGGAACATCGGGACGAAGGAGGTCCGGAAGGCGGGCACCTCGGCGTGGTACACCGCCGACGGGAGGTTGTCGGCGATGTCCGCGCCGGTGACCGGGAGGGCGGAGTGCAGGGTGCCCAGGTGCTCGGCGACCAGCAGCTGGCTGTCGGACTCGTCGAAGTTCTTGTCCCGGAAGGCCACCGAGAAGGTGCGGACCTGGTGCCGGGACAGCTGGGTGGCGAGGCTGGTGACCACGGAGGAGTCGAGGCCGCCGCTCAGGTAGACGCCGACCTCCACGTCGGAGCGCAGGCGCAGCTCCACCGCGGTGCGCAGGCTCTCCCGGACGAACGCGACCGCTTCCGGCTCGGTGCCGTCGAAGCCCGGTACGTCGAAGGAGAGTTCCTCGTACGCGCGCGGCGAGCGCAGGCCGCCGCCGGCCTCCAGGTAGCAGCCCATGGGCAGTTGGCGGACACCGGCGAACGGCGTGCGGTCGGGCAGCGGCGTCCACACCGCGTAGATCGACGCGAGGTCCTGCGGGGAGAGCTCGAAGCGGAAGCCGGGGAACGCGCCGAAGGCCTTCGCCTCGGAGGCGAACAGGAGGGCGCCGCCGTGCTCGGCGTAGTACAGCGGGCGCTTGCCGTAGCGGTCGCGGGCCAGGACGAGCCCGCCGGTGGCGGTGTCCCTGATCGCGAGCGCGAACGGGCCGTTGAAGCGGGCGAAGCAGGCCGGGCCCCACTGGATCCAGGCCTGGAGGGCGACTTCGGTGTCGGAGTGGTCGGTGCGGAACGGGCGGCCCAGGCCCTCCAGTTCCGCGCGCAGTTCGACGTGGTTGTAGATCTCGCCGTTGAAGCAGATCCAGTAGCGTTCCGTCGGGTCCGCCATCGGCTGGGCGCCGTCGGCGGGATCGACGATCGCCAGCCGTACGGTGCCCATCGCGAGCCCGTCGTCCAGGTAGTAGCCGGCCTGGTCCGGTCCGCGGTGGCGGATGGTGGAGAGCATCGAGGTGATGACCTCGTCGGGTGCTCCGGTCAGTGGTGGGTCCGCGAGGAACCCGGCGATTCCGCACATGGCAGTCCCCCTATTCCCCGGCGAGCTTCTTCTGGACGAATTCATCGATCGCGTTGAGCGATACGAGGACGTTCATGAGGATCTCGTCGCCGTCGAGGGCCAGCGAGAACTCGGACTCCAGGAAGCGCATCATCCTGACGTAGCCGAAGGAGTCGATGACCCCGGCCTTGAACAGGTCGGTGTCCGGGGTGGTCTCATCGTCGAACTCGAAGAGGAAGCGCTCCTCCAGGTACGTCCGGATCGTGTCCGTCGTCGATTCCATCGTTCAGGCTCCAGACGTGATTTTGTCGACCATGCGGGTGAGGGAGGTGCCCCCGATCTCGGTGAACTCCACGTCGTCGTCCCGGTCGAGGAGACTTCGTACGCAGTCGGTCCAGCGCACCGGGGCGACGAGCTGTTCGGCCAGCAGCCGGGCGGTCTCCTCCGGCCGGTGCGGCCGGGCGGTGACATTGGAGACGACCGGGGTGCGGGGTGCGGCGAATGCGAAGCCGGTGAGGAATTCCGCGAAGCGCACGCGGGCGGGCTCCATGTAGCGGGAGTGGAAGGGCGCGCTCACCCTCAGGCGGGCGACCCGGATCCCGTTCTCCTCCAGGCATTCGACCGCGGCGGCCAGCACCGGGGGAGTGGCCGCGATGACGAGTTGTGACGGGGTGTTCAGGCCGGCGATGTCGACGCCGTCGATCCCGTGGTCGGCGAGGAGCTCCAGCAGCCGTTCCTCGGGGGTGTCCAGGACGGCGGCCATGCCCCCGTCGGAGGCCGCGGCCATGAGCTCGCCGCGCTTGGCGACCAGCCGGAGCCCGGTCTCGAAGTCGAACACCCCGGCGGCCAGCAGGGCGTTGTACTCGCCGAGGCTGTGCCCCAGGTAGACGTCCGCCGGGCGGTCCTCCCGGTGGGTGCGCTCGAAACCGTGCAGGGCGTTGACGACGAAGATCGCAGGCTGGGTGTACTCGGTCCGGCCGAGCAGGCCGTCCGGGTCCTTGGTGCACAGGGCGGCGAGGTCGTACCCCAGCAGGTCGGAGGCGAATCCGACCAGTCCTGGGTAGCGTTCGAGGACCTCGGCGCCCATTCCCTTGTGCTGGCTGCCCTGGCCGGCGAAGAGCATGGCGAACACGGCATTCCTCCGACGGGTGTCGCGGGGATGAGGGGGTGTGGCGAGAAGGGGGCGCGCGCCCGGTCTCACAGACGGCAGGTCGGGACGACCGACCTGAGCACGTTCAGGACCGCGCGGCCGCGCCGGTCGAGGGCGAGGCCGGGGGCGGCGGCCACGCCGAGCGACGCGGTCGGCGCGTCCCCGGCGAGTTCGACCGAGCGGATCCGGCCGCCGTCCAGCGTCGTGGCCCGGTGGGCGCGCTGGTGGACGAGGGCGAACCCGCACCCGGCGGCCACCAGGCCGCGGACGGTCTCCGGCCCGGTGGCGGTGACCACCGGTGGCAGCGGGACGCCGACGTCGGCGAAGAACTTCTCGAAGTGGAGCAGCAGCGGCGGGTCGTCGAGGGCGACGAACGGCCGCTCGGCGAGCTCGGCCAGGCGGACGGGGTCGGCCCGGCCGCACGGGTCGTCGTCCGCGACGAGCGCCCGCATGGGCAGCTCGGCCAGCGGGACGAACCGGGAGCCGCCGCTCAGGAAGTCGTAGGTGACGGCCAGTTCGCACTGCCCGTCCCGGAGCAGGGCCAGCAGCCGGTCGGCCGGTTCCTCCCGGGTGGTCAGCCGCAGGCCCGCGTGGCGTTCCGCGGTGATCCGGTGGGTCTGGGGGAGCAGGAACGGGGCGACCGGGGTGAGGAACCCGACGCCGAGCCGGCCTTCGATGCCGCCGGCCAGCGCGTCCCCCTGCTCCTGGAGGCTCCTGGCCTGTCCCAGCAGCGCGCGGGCGCCGAGGAGCAGGTCCCGCCCGTTCGGGGTGAGGGTGACCCCGCGGGCGTGGTGGCGCAGCAGCAGCTGCACGCCGAGTTGGCGTTCCAGCCGCATGATGGCCGAGGAGACGGTCGATTGCGAGGCTCTGAGCTTCTCGGCCGCTTCCGAGATGTTTCCGAGTTCGGCCGATTCCACGAAATAGCGCAACTGCGTGAGGCTGAAGTCCAGGCGGTCGGTCATTCTTCACGTCCGGAGTGATTTCTCGGTCGGTCGGATCGTGTGGGCGCGGTTCGCGCGCGTTCCGGCCGCTTCAGGTCCGGTGCGCGTTCCGGGGCGATCGTCTGGGCGTACGCGGCGCGGTTCCGGCGCCGGGACAGTGGAACCGTGGCAGGCGGTACCGGTCGTACGTGTGCGATGGCGACATGGCGGGGCTCTTCTCTGGCTTCGGGAGCGAGGAGAACACTGTCGAGCGGGTATCGCGAAACGCTGTGTGTCATGCGCGTGTCAAGAAAGTAAAAAGCGCAGGCCGGAGGGTCGTGGCCAGGAGTGTGCAGGAAGGTTCAAGGGTGCACACGGAACGAAGCGCTTCGCTCACCTTAGGCGACAGGTTGACCGTGGAACAAGGTCGCCCTGGGGCCGGGATGTGAGGAACTCGCGGGCGTATCCGGTGGGCCGGATTCCGCGGGCCGGACCGTACGGGGACGTCCGAGGTCGGACCGTCCGGGACCGTCCGGGGTCGGATCGTCCCGGGGTGACCGGGGTCGGACCGTCCGGGACCGTCCGGGGTCGGATCGTCCCGGGGTGACCGGGGTCGGACCGTCCTGGGGTGTCCCGGGCGGAAACGGCGAGCGGCCCGCCCGGTGTCGTGGAGGACACCGGACGGGCCGCGTACGCACCCGAGCAACCCCTGCGCGTCAGTGCACCAGCACCGGCACGTCGTTCTCGGCCGCCGAGCCCGCGTCCGAGCCCGTCGAGGCACCCGGCCGGCCGGCGTTGATGAAGGTGAAGGCGACCACGCCGGCCGCCACCAGGATCCCGAAGGACACCCAGATCGCGGTCGAGAAGCCGTGCACCATGCCCTGGAACTGCAGCACCTTGGCGGCCTCCGGCGAGGCGGCGGCCGCGGCGGTGGCGTGCGAGGCCAGCCAGCCGGTGGTCGCGCTGGCCGCGATGGTGTTCAGCAGCGCGGTGCCGATGGCGCCGCCGACCTGCTGCGAGGTGTTGACCATCGCCGAGGCCACACCCGCGTCGCGCGGCTGGACGCCGTGCGTGGCGAGGCTCATGGCCGGCATGAACGCGGTGCCCATGCCGAGGCCCATCAGGACCAGGCCCGGCAGGATCAGCGCCGGGTAGGAGGTGTCCAGGCTGATGTGGGTCAGCAGGAACATGCCGGCCGAGGCGACCAGGAAGCCGGGCGCCATCAGGTAGCGGGCCGGGACCCGGGTCATCAGCCGGGCGCCGATCTGGGTCGAGCCGGTGATCATGCCCGCCACCATCGGCAGGAAGGCCACGCCGGTCAGCACCGGGCTGTAGCCGAGCACGATCTGCAGGTAGTAGGTCAGGAAGAGGAACAGACCGAACATGCCGATCACGGCCATGCCCAGCGACAGGTACACCCCGCCGCGGTTGCGGTCGAGCACCACGCGCAGCGGCAGCAGCGGGGCCTTGACCCGGAGCTCCACCAGCACGAAGGCGGCCAGCAGCACGGCGGCCGCGACGAACAGGCCGATGGTGGTGCCGGACGACCAGCCGTCCGACTCGGCGCGGGTGAAGCCGTAGACCAGCGAGACCAGGCCGGTGGTCACCAGCAGAACGCCGGGGACGTCCAGCCGGTTGCGGTTGCGGCCCTCGGCGGGCTCGCGGATCACCATCACGGCGCCGACGGCGGCCACGATGGCGAACGGGATGTTGACGAAGAAGGTCCAGCGCCAGTTCATGTACTCGGTGAGCAGGCCGCCGAGGATCAGACCGATGGCGCCACCGCCACCGGCGATCGCACCGTAGATGCCGAAGGCCTTGGCGCGCTCCTTGGCCTCGGTGAAGGTCACCGCGAGCAGCGACAGCGCGGCCGGCGCGAGCAGCGCGCCGAACACGCCCTGGAGTGCGCGGGCGCCCAGCAGCATCGCGGTGTTGGCCGCGGCGCCGCCGAGCGCGGAGGCCAGGGCGAAGCCGGTCAGGCCGACGATGAACGTCCGCTTGCGGCCCCAGAGGTCCGCGATCCGGCCGCCGAACAGCAGCAGCCCGCCGAAGGCCAGCGCGTAGGCGGTGATCACCCACTGGCGGTTGCCGTCGGAGATGCCCAGGTCCCGCTGTGCGGACGGCAGGGCGATGTTCACGATGGTCGCGTCGAGGACGACCATCAGCTGGGCGAGGCCGATGAATATCAGCGCCTTCCAGCGCCGGGGATCGGGCAGCGTCGCCGGTCGGGCGGCGTCGGTTCGAGACATGGGGGTACTCACTTCACGGTGCGTGTGGTGTGCGTGAACGGTCGGGTGCCGTGCTGCGGGCACGGCGGGTCGCCGCACCGGGAGGGTGCGGTGGCAGGGCGCGCCGGGGCACGGCGGCGCGCGCCCGGACGGCAGGTACTGGTCGGGCCCCTACAGGCAGGGGGTCGGTACTGGTGGGTCGGTCAGTTCTGGGGCTGGAAGTCCTCGAAGGTCGCGGCCCGGCCGGGCAGCACCGAAGGAGCCGGTGCGCGCAGGCCGTCCAGGAAGATCTGCAGGTGCCGGTGGACGAAGTCGTCGAGCAGTCGGCAGGCGGTGTTCGGCAGTGGCCGGGTCAGCTGGCTCATCGCGATGAACAGGTCACCGTGGTCGACGTCCGACCGCAGCTCGCCCGCGGCCCGGGCGCGCTCCATCAGCCCGCCCACGGCGGCCTGCAGGCGCTCCCGGATCTCGGTCAACTCCGGGTCGTACAGGTCGACATGGTTGCTGAACAGGGTGCACAGACCGCCGACCTTCTCCCCGACGGACGCGTGCGCGAACCGCTGGAGGGCGTCGAACGGCCCACTGCCGTCAGGGGCGTCCGCCTCTGCCGTCGCCGTCTCGGCGAGGGCCAGGATGCGGTTCTTGACGAGCACCGCCACCTCGCGGATCAGCGCCACCCGGTCCGGGAAGTTCCGGTACAGCGTGGCATTGCCGACCCCCGCCCGCTTCGCGATCTCGTCCAGCGGCGCGTCCGCACCGTACTCGACGAACGCCTCCCGGGCCGCCAGCACGATCCGCTCCCGGTTCCGGCTCGCGTCCGCACGCAACTTCGGCGTACGTGCGCTCCCCGCGGGACGGACCGACTCGGCGGTGGTGGTCACGACGACTGCTCCTCATCAGGATACCGGGGAAAATCTCCCCGCTTCTTCCAACGTACTCGGAAACGGGGAATCCGTCCCCGGAATTTCCCCTCGCCATGTGACCTGCGTCACATAACCCCCCTGCTCGCGGGTAGGGATGTCACACCCCGGCGCTACGGTCGCGGTATGTGCACGGCTCCTGACGCACCGCGCCGATCGCAGATGCGGCCCGAAGAGTTCGAGGAACTCGCGCGCCTGGCTTTCCGGGCGCTCGAGGGCCTCCAGTTGGAGTTCCTCGGCGGGCGACTGGGAGTGAAACCGAGGTCGGGCGGCAACCACGGCTGTGTGATCGAGTGGCTGGTGCGGAGCTGCTTCCAGGCGCGGCCGGAGCTGTGGCTGCACAGCCATGGCCTGAGGATGCGGGGAACCGACGGCGGACGGGTCCATCCCGATGGGACTCTGGCCCCCGCCGAGGCCTTCGTCGGGCAGGGGGAGTGGGTCGATGCGGATCGCGTGCTGATGGTGGTCGAAGTGACCGATGCGGACGTCGACGCCGATCGGCGCGCCCGGGTCGAGAAGCCCCGCGCCTACGCCGAGGCCGGCATCCCCGTCTACCTGCTGATCGACCGGGACTCCGCGGAGATCATCGTCCACAGTCAGCCCGACGGCGTCCGCTACGAGACCGTTCACACCCTGCCGTTCGGCAAGGCCGTCCGCCTCCCCGACCCGGTGGGCATCTCCCTGGACACCGAGCCCCTCAAGAACTGGGTGCGCTGATCCCGGGCATGGCTTCCCCGGGGCGGTGAGGGTGGCGCCCTAGGCTGTGGGCGTCCCGGGCGGCCGGTGGGCCGTGGGAGTCGGGAGGGGCCCGGCGGCCGGGTGGGCGGAGGAGGTTCGCGATGGGCAGCGGTGAGACGGTCGCCCGGGTGCGCTGTGTGGCGGCCGTGCCGTGCTGGGTGAGCCTGATGGCCCCGGATCTGGAGGACGCGAAGACGTTCTACGGCCCGCTGCTCGGCTGGGAGTTCGAGCCCGGGCCGGACCGCTTCGGCCCGTACGTGCACGCGGTGACCGGCGGGGAGGCGGTGGCCGGGCTGGGCGTCGCCGGTGTCGGGGCGGTTCCGCTCGCGTGGACCAGCTACTTCGGGACGGAGAGCGCCGACGCCGCCGCCGACGCGGTGCGGGAGCGCGGCGCGACCCTGGCGGTCGGCCCGCTGGCCTTCGACGCCGGACGGGTGGCCTTCGCGGCGGACCCGGCGGGCGCGGTGTTCGGCATCTGGGAGGGCCCGCTGGGCCGGGCCCGGAAGCTGGACCTGCCCGGGGCGCCGGTCTGGATCGAGCTGCGCACCCCGGACCCGTTCGCGGCGGCGCTGTTCTACGGCGAGGTGTTCCGCTGGGACGGCCGCGACCCGGAGCGCTTCGACGTCCGCTGGGAGCACGACCGGGTGGTGCTGCGCGCCGAGGGGCACAGTGTCGCGGCGCTGGCCAAGGAGCAGGCCGGCGGCCCGGCCGGGATGCCGCCGCACTGGGAGGTGTCCTTCGCCGTCCCGGACACGGACCGGGCGGTGGCCCGGGCCGCGGAGCTGGGCGGCGGGGCGCTCGGGCCGGCCTTCGACTCCCCGTACGGGCGGGTGGCCCGGCTGCGGGACCGCGAGGGCGCCCGGTTCGCGGTGATCAGCCCGAAGCATTGATCCGGCCCGGAGGAATGATCCGGCCTGAAGGAATGAGCGGGCTCGGAGGGACGGGCCGGCGGGAGCGCTGATCAGTCCGGGGCGTCCAGTTCGGCCCGCTCCGCCCGCAGCCGGTCGCCCAGCGCGGTGCGGGCGGCCGCGGGCAGGGCTTTGCGGGCGGCCGGGAACAGCTGCTCCTCCTCCCCGCGCAGGTGCCGCCGCAGGGTTTCGGCGAGGCCGCGCAGCAGGGTGTCGAAGGCCGGTTCGGCCGGTCCGAGCCCCTGGAGGTCGGCGAGGTACTGCCCGATCGCCAGGTGGTCGTGGATGCTGCGGAAGACCAGGGCCCCGCCGTCGGGCACGTCGTGCTGGACCACCGGGAAGAGGTGTTCCTCCTCGGCGGCGCAGTGGGTGAAGAGGAGGTCGGTCAGCCGGGCCACCAGCTCGCCGCGTCCGGGGTCGCCGGCCGGTGCGGCCTCGATCCGGTCGAGCAGTTCGGTGACCGCCCGGTGGTCGGCGGTGAACTCGCCGAGGATGTCAGGCCTGCGGCTCATGGCCCGCCCGCCTCTCGCACGGAAGACTTCCCCCGCTGTCTTCCAGTATCCGGCGCCGGGCCGCCCGCCCGGAGGCACGCTCCGCCGACCCCCCGTAGTGCCCGCTCACCCTCCGTGGGTCCCGCTCACCCCCCGTCCCGCCGCCCGGTGAGGGCGAGCAGCCGGGTCTGCGGGTCGGCGTCCTCGGGCACCGGCAGCGGCGGGTCGAAGAGCCCGCTGCCGGAGAGGTCCCCGTACCCGGCGAACTCGCCGAGCGCGAACCCGACGAGCCCGTCGGGGAGCCGGGTGTGCCGTCCGATGCCCTCGGCAAGGTCCCAGGAGTGGATCACCAGGTCGGTGGTGAGCTGGTCCAGGTAGTACTGCCCCGAGGTGTCCCCGAAGGAGAGGTGGACGGTCAGCTCGGTGGCGCCCGGGACGGCCCAGGCCTCCCGGGCGGCCTCGGCGGCGTCGGTCCAGGCGGTGACCGGGTCGTCGCCGAGCACGTCGCCGTCGAAGCGCTCGCCGACCTCGCCGACGGTGGCGCCCATCAGCAGTTCGGGCACCCAGAGCTGTTCGCCGGTGAGGTGGTTGACGAGGTCGCGGACGGACCAGTCGCTGCACGGGGTGGGGGAGTCCCACTGTTTGGGAGTGATCAGTCGGACGCGCTCGCCGAAGGCGTCCAGCGCCTCGGGGTACGGGGTGCCGGTCCGGGTCTCCCGTCGGTGCTGCCTGTGGTGGGCCATGTCTCCACCCTCTCCGGCCGGGGCGGGGCCCGCGAGTCGCCGACGGCCCGTCAGTTGTTCAAATTCGAACTTCGGGGTACGGTCGGTGAAGCGGCGGTTCAAATTTGAACAATGGCGCCGGGTGACGATCCCTGCCTGCCGCACCACCACAACCCTTGACCGTGTCCGGCCGCGC
Source organism: Kitasatospora sp. NPDC001119 (assembly GCF_053598475.1). Classification (NCBI taxonomy): domain Bacteria; kingdom Bacillati; phylum Actinomycetota; class Actinomycetes; order Kitasatosporales; family Streptomycetaceae; genus Kitasatospora; species Kitasatospora sp. NPDC001119. Next base: position 23,927 of record NZ_JBSFKI010000018.1, on the reverse strand, counting down.
CGGACGGCGACCGAACCCCGATCGATGGAGACGCGCATGCCGAGCAGCAGCCCGAGCACGACCGCCGCCACCACCACCGTCAGCCCGACCCGGGACACTGCCGGGTCCGCGACGACCTCCCCGCACGCCTATGACGCCGGACTCCTGCTCCTGCGCCTGGCCCTCGGCCTGACCATGGCCGCGCACGGCAGCCAGAAGCTGTTCGGCTGGTTCGGCGGCGGCGGGATCGACGGCACCGGTCAGTTCTTCACCATGAGCGGCTACCCGGCCGGCAACGCCATGGCCGTGGTGGCCGGCCTCACCGAGACGCTGGGCGGACTCGCCCTCGCCGTCGGCCTGCTGACCCCGCTGGCGGGCGCCGCGATCGTCGGCACGATGGTCAACGCGATAGCCGTCACCTGGGGCGGCGGCTTCTTCGCCCCGAAGGGCAGCGAGTACGAGCTGCTGCTGACCGCCGGTGCCGCCGCGCTCGCCCTGACCGGCCCCGGCCGCTACGCCGTGGACCGCTTCCTGCCGGTGCTGCGGGCGCACCGCCTGGCGTACGGCGCGGCCGCCGTCGTGGTCGGCCTGGTGACGGCGGGTGTGATCCTGCTGCTCCGCAAGTAGCCGGAATCCGGCGGTAGTCGGTTCCACCGATCCGCGGGTCCGAAGGGCATGGCGACGACGACGTCGCCATGCCCTTCCGCTTTTCCGGATGGGTAGGGCTTGGGTAAAGGCCTTCACAATGATGTGTGATGTGTGCAATATTACATGGCACATCCCCACTGTTTCCACGACGGACCCGCCCCACGGGTCCCGTCGCGGACGGTCCTCGCTCCCCCGTAGGCCGCGCCCCAAATCGCGGCCGATGACGGCCCGGAGGCCCCCACGTGAATGGCCAACGCTTACTGCGAGTCCCGCGGTTGGCACGACTGTTGACGCTCGTCCTGTCCCTGTTCCTGACGGTCGGCCTGTTCGCCCCGCTCAGCCAGGCCGCCCCCGCCGGCCCCACCCCCGGCGGCACCCCCGCCGGTACGCCCACGGGCACGGCGCCCGCCCACCTGGCGCCGCCGCCCGCGATCGGCGAGAGCCGCGCCGACACCACCCCGGCGAAGCCGGACGGCCGCAAGCGCCTCAGCCCCGAGGACCTGGTGCCCCAGTCGCCGACGGCCCCGCTCACCGGCCTGCCGACGGCCGGGCAGCCGCAGGCCAAGGCCTTCGGCCTGGACGCGGCCGCCGCCCGGCCCTGCAACGTCGGCGACTTCACCAGCCGGACCGGCAGCGCGCTGGTCCAGCAGATCAAGTCCGTCGACCTCCAGTGCGTCAACTCGCTGTTCAAGATCGGCCGCGGCGACGCCGCCAACGCCTTCCGCGAGTCGCAGATGGTCACCGTGGCGAACGCGGTGCGCGACGCCGCCAACGGCTACCAGGGCAACGACAGCGGCTCGATCGCGGAGCTGATGCTCTACCTGCAGGCCGGCTACTTCACGCAGTTCTACAACCCCGACGTGGTGGGCCCCTACGGCAGCGGCCTGAAGGACGCCTCCCGCGCCGCGCTGGACGCGTTCTTCGCCAACCCCCGCTCGCGGGACGTCACCGCGGACAACGCGAGCCCGCTGGCCCGGGCGGCCACGCTGATCGACAGCATCAAGGACAGCGCCCGCTACCTGCCCGTCGTCAAGCGCCTGCTGTCCGACTACGACAGCGCCACCTGGAACCCGAACGGCATGGTCTACGCGGTGACCCCGGCGCTCACCGCGCTGTTCGCCGGCCACTGGGAGGCCGACTTCCTCCCCGCCGTCAAGGCCGACCCGAGCGTGCTGGACGCCCTGTTCACCTTCATCTCCCGCAACCAGGGCCTGCACGGCGGCACCTACGGGCGGACGGTCTACGAGGCGACCAACGAGCTGACCCGCTTCATGCAGTACCCGGACCTGTTGCCCCGGCTGCGCCCCTACGCGCGGGCCCTGGCCCAGCAGTCCGCCCCGACCGGCCCCACGATGTACCAGCGCGGCTCGGTGACACTCGCGGTGAACTGGTGGGACAAGGGCAACTGCTCGTACTACGGCACCTGTGACGACCCGGCGAAGTTCAAGGCCGCCAACCTGACGGTGAAGCACAGCTGCAGCCCGAGCATCGTCATCCTGGCCCAGGCGCTGGACGCCGCCCAGCTGAACACCGCCTGCACCAGCCTGAACGGCCAGGACGCGTTCTTCCACGCGGTGGCCAAGGACAACGGCCCGGTCAAGGACGACAACAACAAGACGATCGAGGTCGTGGCCTTCCACTCCTCGCTCGACTACCAGGTGCTCGCCGCGGTCATCTACGACATCAACACCAACAACGGCGGCATGTACCTGGAGGGCGACCCGGCGGCGGTCGGCAACCAGCCGCGCTTCCTCTGCTACGAGGCCGAGTGGGCCCGCCCGTCCTTCGAGATCTGGAACCTCAACCACGAGTACACCCACTACCTCGACGGCCGGTTCAACGTGTACGGCGACTACGACGCCGGCCAGGTCCAGCCGATCGACTGGTGGGTCGAGGGCTTCGCGGAGTACGTCTCCTACTCGTACCGCAAGGTCGTCAACGACGGTGCCATCGCGGTCGCTTCGCAGCACACCTACCGGCTGAGCGAGCTGTTCGACACCGTCTACGCCACCAGCAGCCAGGACCGGGTCTACCGCTGGGGCTACCTGGCCGTGCGCTACATGCTGGAGCAGCACCGCTCCGACCTGGACGCGGTCCTCGCCAAGTACCGCGCCGGTGACTGGAACGGCGCCCGCGCCATCCTGAAGACCACCATCGGCACCCGCTACGACGCCGACTTCGACAGCTGGCTGACCAAGTGCGCCGCCGGCGCCTGCGCCACCGACACGCCGGGCCAGCCGCAGCTGCCGGAGTGCGCGGGCAACGACGTCCGGCTGCTTTCGGCCAACTGCGTGCGCGGCAACGTCGCGGCGACCACGGGCAACTACGCGCACTTCTACCTCTTGGTGCCGGCCGGCACCAAGCAGATCAAGGTCACCAGCAAGGGCGGCACCGGCAACGGCGACCTCTACTACAACCCGACGAGCTGGGCCTACACCAACGCGTACGTCACGCGCTCGGCGGGTCCGGACAACGCGGAGACGCTGACCGTCACCAACCCGCCGGTCGGTGGCTACGTCTTCTTCAGCCTCTACGCCCAGCAGGGCTTCAGCGGGGTGAGTGTCACGAGCGAGATGTGAGCCGACCCCGGCTGACCCCAGACAGGTGACCGCCCCGGGCGGAGCGCTACGGCGCCCCGTCCGGGGCGGGTCTGTTGACGGACCGTCACCACGATCCCTCCGTGAATTCCCCGCAAACTGCGCACAACGCCCCGGGTTCCCAAGGCCATGTGAGATGTGCCATGGTACATGTCACACCCCCCACCGTGCCCGACGGAACCGCTCCCCACGCGGCGCCGTCACCAACGGTCCTCGACACCCCCCACCGGCCGCGCCCCAAATCGCGGCCGACGACGGCCCGGAGGCCCCCACGTGAGTCCTTCACGTCTGCTGCGACTCCCGCAGCTGGCACGATTGCTGACGCTCGTCCTGTCCCTGTTCCTGGCGGTCGGCCTGTTCGCCCCGCAGTCCCAGGCCGCCCCCGCCACCCCCACCCCCGGCGGCTCGCCCGCGCCCGTCCCCACCGGGCCGGCCCCGCAGCCCGCCACCGGCGCAGCCGAACGAGCCGACAGCGGGCAGCAGTTGGCCTCGGTCGACCAGCGCGCCCCGCTCTCGGTCGACACCCGGCCGGCCGAGGTCCGGCCGACCGCCAAGGCCCTCAGCCTCGGCGCGGCGGCCGAACAGGCCTGTACCGTCGGCGACTTCAGCGGCCGGACCGGCAGCGACCTGGTCCAGCACATCAAGAGCGCGGACATCAACTGCATCAACAGCCTGTTCCAGCTCACCGGCGGCGACGCGCGCGGCGCGTTCCGCGAGGAGCAGATGAGCACGGTGGCCTACGCGCTGCGCGACGCTTCGGCCAACTACCCCGGTGACAACAGCACTTCGGTCGAGCAGCTGGTGCTCTACCTGCGCGCCGGCTACTTCGTGCAGTGGTACCACAAGGAGGACGTCGGCGAGTACGGCGCCGGCCTCAAGACCGCGATCCAGTCCGGGCTGGACGCCTTCTTCAACAGCGCCCACTCGCGCGACGTCGCCTCGGGCAACGCGCCCATCCTGGGCGAGGCCGTCACCCTGATCGACAGCGCGCAGGAGAACGTCCGCTTCCTGCCGGTGGTCAAGCGGCTGCTCGGCGACTACAAGGCCGACACCTGGAACCCGGCCGGCATGGCCTGGGCGGTCAACCCGGTGTTCACCGTGCTGTTCCGCGGCCACCAGGTGCCCGGCTTCGACGCGGCCGTCGAGGCGGACCCGAGCGTGCTGGACGCGCTGTCCGACTTCGCGACCCGCAACAACGCCCTGCTCGGCGACAGCTTCGGCGTGCTGGTCTACAACGCGACCAAGGAGCTGACCCGCTTCCTGAAGGACACCGCCCTCCAGGCCAAGGTCCGTCCGCTGGCCAAGACGCTGGTCGAGAAGTCGGAGCCGAAGGGCCGCACCGTCTTCCAGTGGGCCGCGGTCGCGGAGGCGGTCGACTACTACGACCAGGGCAACTGCTCCTTCTACGGCACCTGTGACAAGTCCGCCCAGCTCAAGGCCGGCGTGCTGACCGTGAAGCACACCTGCAGCCCGAGCATCACGCTGCTCGCCCAGGCGCTGGACGCCACCCAGCTGAACACCGCCTGCACCAGCCTCAACGGCCAGGACGAGTACTTCCACTCGGTGGCCAAGGACAGCGGCCCGGTCAAGGACGACAACAACAAGACGATCGAGGTCGTGGCCTTCCACTCCTCGCTCGACTACCAGGTGCTCGCCGCCGCGATCTACGGCATCGACACCAACAACGGCGGCATGTACCTGGAGGGCGACCCGACCAAGGCCGACAACCAGCCGCGCTTCCTCTGCTACGAGGCCGAGTGGGCCCGTCCGTCCTTCGAGATCTGGAACCTCAACCACGAGTACACCCACTACCTCGACGGCCGGTTCGACATGTACGGCGACTTCGAGGCCGGCATGAAGACCCCGACCGTCTGGTGGGTCGAGGGCTTCGCGGAGTACGTCTCCTACTCGTACCGCAAGGTGAACAACGACGGCGCCATCGCGGCGGCCGCCCGCCACACCTACAAGCTGAGCGACCTCTTCGACACCGGCTACGGCGACCAGGACCGGGTCTACCGCTGGGGCTACCTGGCCGTCCGCTACATGCTGGAGCAGCACCGCTCCGACCTGGACGCGGTCCTCGCCAAGTACCGCACCGGTGACTGGGACGGTGCCCGCACCATCCTGAAGACCACCATCGGCACCCGCTACGACGCCGACTTCGACAGCTGGCTGACCAAGTGCGCGTCCGGCGGCTGCGCCACCGACGGCAGCGGCAACCCGCCCACCACGCCGGGCACCCCGCTGCCCGAGTGCACCGGCACCGACACCCGGCTGCTGGCGGCCAACTGCACCCGCAGCAACGTCGCGGCCACCACGGGCAACTACGCGCACTTCTACCTCCTGGTGCCGGCCGGCACCAAGCAGGTGAAGATCACCACCAGCGGCGGCACCGGCAACGGCGACCTCTACTACAACCCGACGAGCTGGGCCTACACCGACACGAACACCGCGCGGTCGACCGGCCCGGACAACTCCGAGACGCTGACCGTCACGGACCCGCCGGCCGGCGGCTACATCTTCTTCAGCCTCTACGCCCAGCAGGGCTTCAGCGGGGTGAGCGTCACGAGCGAAATGTGAGCCGAGTACGGCGAACGGACAGGTGACCGCCCCGGGCGGAGCGCTACGGCGCCCCGCCCGGGGCGGGTCCGCTTTTCCGGACGGCGCGCGGCCTACGCGCCGACCCGCACCAGTGCCAGGGTGATGTTGTCCGGCCCGCCGGCCTCGATCGCCGCCTTCCACAGCTCGAACGCCGCCCTGCCGTCCGAGCGGTCCGCCCCCTCGAACGACCGCTCCAGCAGCCCGGCCAGCTCCTCCTCGGGCACCGGGTCGGTCAGGCCGTCGCTGCACACCAGGTACCGGTCCCCGGTGGTCAGCGGTACGGCCCGGACGTGCGGCTCGACGAAGGTGAGCCCGAGCGAGCCGCCCAGGGTCTGGGTGACCACCGAGGTGGTGCGCCGTCCGGGCGGCAGCGGCGGGCTGTCGTCCACGCTCACCCGGCGCAGCCCGTCCCCGGTGATCCGGTAGACCCGGCTGTCGCCGACGTTGAAGGCCAGCGCCCACTCGGGCAGCAGCACCAGCCCGGCGACGGTGGTGCCCATCGCGGCGAGCTCCGGCTCCTCGGCGGCGGCCGCGTAGACGGCCCGGTTGCAGGCCAGGAGCTCCTCGCGGACGGCCTCCTCGCCGTCCAGCGCGCCCCCGTCGGCGGCGAGCCGGCGGGCGACCAGGGCACTGGCCACCTCGCCGCCGGGGTGGCCGCCCAGGCCGTCGGCGACCGCGATCACGCAGGGCGGGCCGAGCGGGAAGAGCAGGGTCTGCGGGTTGGTGGTCACGGTGGCGCAGAGTGTCCACGGCCCGACCGTGAGGCTGTCCTCGTTGTGCTCCCGCACCAGGCCCTCGTGGCTCAGCGCGCTCACCGCGATGTACGGACCCATCGTCCGCCGCCCTTCCGGAGCCTTCCCTGGCCGCCCGCGCCTTCCATTGTCGTCGCTGGGGAGGGGGGACGACGAGGGGGAGCGGGGGAGGGGGAATAACGGGACCCACCCGGATGCTAAGGTGGTTGAAAGTTGGACTACCTGGGATGTGGTGATCAGCATGCAGTTCGGAATCTTCTCCGTCGGCGACGTGACGACCGACCCGACCACCGGCCGCACCCCGACCGAGCACGAGCGGATCAAGGCGATGGTCGCCATCGCCCGCAAGGCCGAGGAGGTCGGCCTGGACGTCTTCGCGACCGGCGAGCACCACAACCCGCCGTTCGTCCCGTCCTCGCCGACGACCATGCTCGGCTACATCGCCGCGCAGACCGACCGCATCATCCTCTCCACGTCGACCACGCTGATCACCACCAACGACCCGGTGAAGATCGCCGAGGACTTCGCGATGCTCCAGCACCTGGCCGAGGGCCGGGTGGACGTCATGATGGGCCGCGGCAACACCGGCCCGGTCTACCCGTGGTTCGGCCAGGACATCCGCCAGGGCATCCCGCTCGCGATCGAGAACTACGCGCTCCTGCACCAGCTGTGGCGCGAGGAGGTCGTCGACTGGCAGGGCCGCTTCCGCACCCCGCTCCAGGGCTTCACCTCCACCCCGCGCCCGCTGGACGACGTCCCGCCGTTCGTCTGGCACGGCTCGATCCGCAGCCCCGAGATCGCCGAGCAGGCCGCCTACTACGGTGACGGCTTCTTCGCGAACAACATCTTCTGGCCCAAGGAGCACTTCAAGAAGCTGATCAACCTCTACCGCGAGCGCTTCGCCCACTACGGCCACGGCACGCCCGAGCAGGCGGTCGTCGGCCTCGGCGGACAGGCGTTCATGCGGAAGAACTCCCAGGACGCGGTGCGCGAGTTCCGTCCGTACTTCGACAACGCGCCGGTGTACGGGCACGGGCCCTCGCTGGAGGAGTTCACCGAGCAGACCCCGCTGACCGTGGGCAGCCCGCAGGAGGTCATCGAGAAGACCCTGACCTTCCGCGAGTCCTTCGGCGACTACCAGCGCCAGCTGTTCCTGATGGACCACGCCGGCCTGCCGCTGAAGACGGTGCTGGAGCAGCTGGACCTGCTCGGCGAGGAGGTCGTGCCGGTGCTGCGCGAGGAGTTCGCCAAGGGCCGCCCGGCCGGGGTGCCGGACGGGCCGACTCACGCCGCGCTGGTCGCGGCCAAGGACGAGAAGGACGAGAAGGACGAGAACACCGTGGAGGTGGCCAAGTGACCGCGTTCAAGCTGGTGGTGGTGAGTGCCGGGCTGAGCAAGCCGTCCTCGACCCGGCTGCTGGCCGACCGGCTCGCCGACTCGACGGTGCGCCGACTCGCCCTGGAGGGGCGGGAGGCGGAGGTCACCGTGGTCGAACTGCGGGACCTGGCGGTGGAGATCGCCAACAACCTCGTCACCGGCTTCCCCGGCGCCGGGCTGCGCGCGGCGATCGAGGCGGTCACGGAGGCGGACGCCCTGATCGCGGTGACGCCGATCTTCACGGCCTCGTACAGCGGCCTGTTCAAGTCCTTCTTCGACGTGGTCGACAACGACGCGCTCACCGGCAAGCCGGTGCTGATCGCCGCCACCGGCGGCACGCCCCGGCACTCGCTCGCCCTGGAGCACGCCGTCCGCCCGCTGTTCAGCTACCTGCGCGCGGTGGTGCTGCCGACGGCCGTCTACGCGGCCACCGACGACTGGGGCGCGGCGGGGGACGGGCTCACCGACGGCCTGCCGCGCCGGATCGACCGGGCGGCCGGCGAGCTGGCGGCCCTGCTGGCCGGGCGGGCCCCGGCGGCGCCGGCGCTGCCCGACCAGGTGGTGCCGTTCGCCGAGCAGCTGGCGGCCCTGCGGGTCTGAGCCGGCCTCGGCCCCCCGGTCGAACGGCCCCGTCGGGACTGTCTCCGACGGGGCCGTCCGGCGCGTCCGCTCGGCGGGCCCGTCCGGTGAGCCCGTCCGGCGGGGTCGTCCGCCGATGCCGTTCGGATGCGCGTCGGCCGTGCCGGATTGTCCGCTTTGCGGTGTAATCATTCCCATGATCAGATTAGTGCTGGTCCGTCCCCCGTTCGGCGTCCCCGCACCGCGGCGGGGGCGGCTGCCGTGAGCCTGCTGCGGGAGAACCCCGTCCTCGCGCTGTTCGTCTGCCTGGCGCTCGGCTACCTGCTCGGCAAACTGCGCGTCGGGCCGATCCAACTCGGCGGAATCTGCGGCACGTTGATCGTCGCCATGCTGATCGGCAGCCGGCACGTCAGCGTCAACGCCGACGTCAAGAACGTCGCCTTCGCCCTGTTCATCTTCTCGCTCGGCTACATCGCGGGCCCCCAGTTCTTCGCCAACCTCAACGCCAAGGGCCTGCGCTTCGCGGTGCTCTGCGTCATGGAGGCGGTGCTGGTCGTCGGGATGGCCTACGGCATCGGCAAGGCCTTCGACCTGGACGTCGGCACCGCGGCCGGCATCCTGGCCGGGGCGGCCACCGAGTCGGCCGTGGTCGGCACCGCCCAGGAGGCGATCGCCAACCTCTCCGGCATCAGCGCCGACCAGTCCGCCCAGCTGCAGAACCACGTGGCCGCCGCCTACTCGGTCTGCTACCTCTTCGGCCTGGTCTCCATCGTGCTGCTGACCAGCCAGATCTTCCCGCTGGTCATGCGGATCAAGCTGCCCGACGCCTCCCGGGAACTGTGGGAGGGGCTGCGCGGCGGCAAGGGCGCGCCGGCCGCCGACGAGCAGCCCGCACTGCCCCCGCTGGTCGGCCGTACCTACCTGGTCTCCCAGGGCGAGGGCTCGGCCATCGCCCGGGTCGAGGAGGTCCAGCCCGGCCTGGTCACCGTCGAGGGCGTCCGGCGGGACGGCCGCACCCTCCACCCCGACCAGGACTTCCGGCTGCGCCGCGGCGACCTCGTGCTGCTGGTCGGCCGCCGCGAGGCGGTCATCGACACCGGCCACGAACTGGGCCCGGAGACCTCCGGCGTACCCGGCCTGGACAGCCCGCTGGTGGTCCGCGACATCGTCCTCACCAACCGGGACTTCGTCGGCCGGACGGCGGGGGAGCTGGCCGAGGAGCAGCCGTCCACGACCTCCGGGATCTACCTGACCGACATCCAGCGGGTCGACCAGCACCTGCCCGCGATCGCCGACACCGAGCTGCACCGCGGCGACACCGTGACCGTCACCGGCGCCCGTTCGGCCGTCGACCGGTTCGCCGCCAAGGCCGGCGTCGGCATCCGCAAGGACGCCATCGACTACATCTACATCAGCCTCGGCATCTGCGTCGGCGTGCTGATCGGCCTGGTCACCGTGCACGCCGGGAACGCCGCGCTCTCGCTCGGCACCGGCGGCGGCTGCCTGGTCTCTGGTCTGGTCTTCGGCTGGCTCCGGGCCCAGCGGCCCACCTTCGGGGCCTATCCGCCGGTCGCCGCGCAGACCGCCAAGGACCTCGGGCTCTCCGTCTTCATCGCGGTCACCGGCCTGGCCGCGGGCCCGGACGCGGCGGCGCTGCTCAAGGACCACCCGGTGCTGCTGCCGCTGTCCGGCATCCTCATGGTCACCGTCCCGGCCGTGCTCTCGCTGTTCGTCGGCCGCAAGCTGCTGAGGATCGAGCCGCCGATCCTGGTCGGCGCCATCGCCGGCCAGCAGTGCAGCACCCCGGCGATCACCGCCGTCACCAACGTCGCGCAGAGCAGCATCCCGATGCTGGGCTACACGATCACCTACACCATCTCCAACTTCCTGCTCCCGCTCACCGGACCGATCCTGGTCGGCATGCTGGGGAGCTGACATGACGGACCGTCACATCATCGCGTCGAGCACCGGCGCCGCCGCCGTGCGGCGAGGAGGGCCGTCCGGGGCGCCGCCGCCGTCGCCCTGCCGGGCCGAACGCCCGCCCTCCCGAGGAGAGTCGAGAACGCCATGACGAAGCCCACGACCGGCCGCGAGGAGATCCGCCGACTGGCCCGGCTCAGCCCCTTCGAGCTCAAGGCCGAGTTCGTCCGGCTCGCCGAGGCCTACCAGCGCGACGAGCCCGGGCAGAAGGGCAAGTCCACCGCCCACATGCTCAACGCCGGTCGCGGCAACCCGAACTGGGTCTGCACCGGCCCCCGCGAGGCCTGCCTCGCGCTCGGCCACTTCGCGCTGGCGGAGAGCCGCCGGGTCTGGACCGCCGACGACCTCGGCGGCATGCCGGAGCGGTCCGGCATCGCCGGCCGCTTCGACGCCTTCGTCCGCGGCCACCCCGGGCTTCCCGGCATCGAGCTGCTCCGGCGCAGCGTCGAACTCGCCGTCGACCGCTTCGGGTTCGAGCGCGAGGCCTTCCTCCACGAGCTCGCCGACGCGAGCATCGGCGACAACTACCCCGTCCCCGACCGGATGCTGGTGCACGCCGAGCGGATCGTCCGCGGCTACCTCCAGGAGGAGCTGATGGACCGGCGGCCCCCGTCGCCGCAGCAGCCCGAGCTGTTCGCCACCGAGGGCGGCACCGCCGCGATGTGCTACGTCTTCGACTCGCTGACGAAGAACGGCCTGCTGCACAAGGGCGACCGGATCGCCCTGATGGTGCCGGTGTTCACCCCGTACATCGAGATCCCCGAACTGGACACCTACGGCTTCGAGGTGGTCCGGATCCAGGCCGACAAGCTGGTCGAGACCGGGGTGCGGGAGTGGCGCTACCCGGCGGACGAGGTCGCCAAGCTGGCCGATCCCGGGATCAGGCTGGTCTGCCTGGTCAACCCGAGCAACCCGCCCTCCCTGGCGCTGTCCCGGCAGGTCACCGACCAGATCAAGCAGATCGTGGCCACCACCAACCCCGACCTGATGATCGTCACCGACGACGTGTACGGCACCTTCGTGGACGGCTTCCGCACCCTGGCCGCCGAACTGCCCCGCAACACCCTGCTCGTCTACTCGTACTCCAAGCACTACGGCGCCACCGGCCACCGCCTCGGGGTGATCGGCCTGGACCGGGACAACGTGATCGACGACCTGATCGCCGCCCTCCCCGCGGAGTGGAAGGAGCGCCTCGCGCGCCGGTACGGCACGCTGAGCCTGGAACCCGGGAAGCTCCGCTTCATCGACCGGCTGGTCGCCGACTCCCGGCAGGTCGCGCTCAACCACACCGCCGGGCTCAGCCTGCCGCAGCAAGCCCAGATGGTGCTCTTCTCGCTGTTCGCGCTGCTGCCCGAGGGCAAGGCGTACAAGGCGCGGGTGCAGGGCATCGTCCGCCGGCGGCTCGGCCTGCTGATGGAGGGCTCCGGAATGAAGATCGCGGACGACCCCGGGCGGGCCGGCTACTACGTCGAGCTCGACCTGCTGGCCGAGGCCGAACGGGTCGCGGGCAAGGACTTCGCGACCTTCCTGGAGAAGAACTACGAGCCCACCGAACCGCTGTTCCGGCTCGCCGAGCAGACCGGCGTGGTGCTGCTCAACGGCGGCGGCTTCGACGGGCCCGAATGGTCCGTCCGGGTCTCGCTGGCGAACCTCGACGACCTCGACTACCTGAAGATCGGGCACCACCTCAAGCAGATCTTCGCGGACTACCGCGCCGAGTGGGACGCCTCCCGGGCGTCCTGAGAAAAGCCACGACGACGAGGAGAACCACCACCATGCAGGCCGAATCGCAAGCCGTCCTCTCCCCGCTGACCAGCGCGGCCGTCTTCCTGGTCCTCACCGTCGAACCCGGCCGGGAGGCCGCCGTCCGCGACCTGCTGCCCGAACTCGCCGGACTGCGCCGCGCGGTCGGCTTCCGGGCCCCCGACGGCGGCCTCACCTGCGTCACCGGCATCGGCTCCGAGCTCTGGGACCGCCTCTTCACCGGCCCCCGCCCGGCCTCCCTGCACCCCTTCCAGGAGGTCGCCGGCCCCCGCCACCGTGCCCCGGCCACCCCCGGCGACCTGCTGCTGCACCTGCGGGCCGAGCGGATGGACCTCTGCTTCGAACTGGCCGCGCAGCTCACCGGCCGGCTCGCCGGGGCCGCCACCGTCGTCGACTCCGTCCAGGGCTTCAAGTACTTCGAGGACCGCGACCTGCTCGGCTTCGTCGACGGCACCGAGAATCCGGAGGGCCGGGCCGCCGAACGCGCGGCCCTGGTCGGCGCCGAGGACCCGGGGTTCACCGGCGGCAGCTACGTCCTCGTCCAGCGGTACGTGCACGCCATGGACAAGTGGAACGCGCTGAGCGTCGAGCAGCAGGAGGGGGCGGTCGGCCGCACCAAACTCGACGACATCGAACTGTCCGACGACGCCAAACCCGCCGACTCGCACGTGGCACTCACCGTCATCACCGGCCCGGACGGCGAGGAGCGGAAGATCGTCCGCTTCAACATGCCGTACGGCACCTTCGGCTCCGCGGACCGCGGCGGCGAGTCCGGCACCTACTTCATCGGCTACGCGGCCGACCCCGGGGTGACCGAGCAGATGCTGCGCAACATGGTCGTCGGCAACCCGCCCGGCACCACCGACCGGCTGCTCGACTTCTCCACCGCCGTCACCGGCGGGCTGTTCTTCGTCCCGACCGCCGACTTCCTCGACTCCCCGCCCCCGGCGCCCTCGGCGGCCCCCGCCTCCCGCCCCGGGGACGGCTCGCTCGGCATCGGCAGCCTCAAGCAGACTCCCTGAACAGGACCCCGCCCATGGACAACCTCCACCGCGACCTCGCCCCGATCTCCGCCGCCGCCTGGGAGGAGATCGAGGAGGAGGCCCGCCAGACCTTCAAGCTCCACATCGCCGGCCGCCGCGTCGTCGACCTCAACGGCCCCGAGGGCGCGACCCTCGCCGCCGTCGGCACCGGCCACCTGACCGCCATCGACCCCCCGACGGACGGCATCCAGGCCCGCGCCCGCACCGCCCAGCCGGTGGTCGAGCTGCGCGTCCCCTTCACCGTCCGCCGCGACGCCGTGGACGACGTCGAACGCGGCTCCCGGGACTCCGACTGGCAACCCGTGAAGGACGCGGGCCGCAAGCTCGCCCTGGCCGAGGACCGCGCCGTCTTCGAGGGCTACCGCGCGGCCTCCATCGACGGCATCCGCGCCGCCTCCACCAACCCGCCGGTCCAACTCCCCGAGGACGTCCGCGAATACCCGGAGGCCGTCAGCCGCGCCCTCACCGCCCTCCGCCTGGCCGGCGTCGGCGGCCCCTACTCACTCCTGCTCGGCGCCGCCGCCTTCACCGCCGTCAACGAGACCAGCGATAACGGCTACCCGGTCCACAACCACCTCACCCGCCTCCTCGACGGCGAGATCATCTGGGCCCCGGCCATCGAAGGCGCCTACCTGCTCTCCACCCGAGGCGGCGACTTCGAACTCCACCTCGGCCAGGACGCCTCTGTGGGCTACCTCTCCCACGATGCCGAAACGATTCAGCTCTACCTTCAGGAGACGCTGACGTTCCGCGTGTACACGGGAGAGGCGGCCGTCGTCCTACGTGCCTAGCACCAGAGCGGGCTCGACGTGAAGATCCCGATGGCGATGTGGGCTATGTAGACAAACGTGCTCATGGCGCTCTTGCTTCCTGTCCCGGTTCGGTCGGCAGGGGCCGCTTGTGGCGTAGAGCGTCGCATAGCCAGGCGGGAAGATCCAAATCGTTATCCGAGTATCGAACTCCACTTCGATGAATGGTGATCATATGAAGATTACGATCAAACGTCGTCGATCGCCGATTGGATCCGTGCAACCTCGTCCGCGATACCGACCTTCTCGGCCAAAGTGAGGGCCGATGTCAGATGGGCGAGCGCGGCAGACCGGTTTCCGGCTGCCGCCTCGCACGTGCCCAAGCCGCGCATGGCGGCCGCTTGCTCGCGGGCGGTGCCGATGGAACGTGCCAGCTCCAGGGCGAGCAAGTGCTGTTCCAGGGCCTCCTCGCGCCGACCGGCGGCGAGCAGGGCCCGCCCGAGCCCGTTGCGGCCGTCGGCCTCGTGGCGGACGGTTCCGAATTCACGGAAAGTCGTCAGAGCCGACCGGTAGAGCGCGAGGGCGGGTTCGAGTTCACCCGGGATTTCCAGCGTTTCCGCAAGATTGGCGCGGGCCACGGACAGGTCCAGCGGGGGGATTGCCTCGCCTGCGCCGTCCAGAATCCGCTCGAATACCTTCCGTGCTGTCGAATTTCGTCCGGCACTGAGGTGGAGCTCGCCGAAGTTGTTCAGGATCCGGAATTCGAGAACCAGGTCATTGAATTTACGAGCCAGTGGTAACGCGCTGGTGTAGACGGCGTGCGCTGATTCCGAGTCGCCCACCGACCGGTGCAGGATGCCGATGTTGACGAGGCAGCGGGCGACGTTCCACTGGTCGTCCTGTTCCTCTCGAATGGCCAGCACTTCTTGTTGTACCGTCAGCGCCTCATGGAGTCGGGTCTGCTCCCAGTGCAGCCGGCTGAGCAGGTTGAGACCGTTCGCCGCCGCGTCGAGTTCGCCCTGCGATCGGGCGAGCGCGAGCCCGTCCTCCAGGGTCTCGATCGCCGGTTCGTAGCGGGAGGCGTAGGCGAGCGTCGCGCCCAGATCGATCAGCGCCCGTGACTCCTGCCGGTGGTTCGCCTGCGACCGCCAGTACGCCGCGGCCGCCCGGTGCATGTCCTGGGCCTCACCCCAGTAGGCTTCGGCGTTCAGATGGCCGGCCAGGACGTGGGCGAGCCAGGCACCGCTCTCCGCGAGCCCGATGCGGTGTGCGTGCGAGGTCAGCGCTACCAGGCTGGTGTGCTCCGCCTCCAGCCAAGTCCTGGCACATTCATGCGAGTTCATGTCCATATCACCCAAAAGCTCTTCCAGGTCGTCGAGTTGTCCGACCCCTGGAAGTGATGCTCTCGATCTGTGTGGATAGAGCAGGCGGTCGGCGCGGTCGGCGACGCACAGGGTGAAGCGGAGCAGTCTCCGGGCCGCCGATTCCCACTGATTCCGATCGACCCCCAGGGCAACTGCGAACTCCCTTAGAAGATCGTGTAGTTGATAGCGCTCTGGCGCGATCTCCTGGATCAGGTGGCAGTTCAACAATGCCTCCAGAACCTCATCAGTCTCATCGATACTCCGCCCGAGCAGGGCCGCTGCCGCATGGACGCCGAAATCCGGTCCGGGGTAGAGGCCGAGCAGCCGGAATGCCGACCGCTGGCTGGCGGAAAGGTACTGGTAGGAGACCTCGAAGACCCGGGCGATGCTGGAGGTGCCGCTGCGGATCTCGGCGAGCCTGCCGTTCTTCCGGGAGAGGCGCCGGGCGAAGTGGGCGAGGGTCCAGGACGGGCGGCCCTTGAAGCGGCTGGCGGCGATCTCGATGGCGAGGGGCAGGTGGCCACATCGCTCGACGATCTCGATGATGCTCTGCGGGTCCGTCGAGCGCTCGGGGCCGACCACGTTGGTGAACAGGGCCACGGCGTCGTCCACTGTCAGCACGTCCAGGAACACCGGCCGAGCGTCCGGGAGCTCCGTCAGCCGCTGGCGGCTGGTGACGAGTACCAGGGCGGACGGGGCGGGCGGCAGCAGCGGGCGGACCTGAGCGGCGTTCGAGGCGTCGTCGAGGATGACGACGGCGCGGCGCGAGGACAGCGCCTCGGCGCACAGTGCGAAGACCTCGTCGGCGTCGAGCGGGATGGTGCTGGCGGGCACTCCCAGGCGTCTGAGCAGTAGGGCGCCTGCGGCCTCCGGGGTGAGCGGCGGCTGGTTGCCGACGTGGGCGCGCAGGTTGAGGTAGACGTAGCCGTCCGGGAAGTGCTCGCGCATCAGGTCGGCGGCGTGCAGGGCGAGGGTGGTCTTGCCGACCCCGGGCATGCCGAGGATCGCCGAGACGGTGACGACGCCGCCGCGGGCGAGCCGGGTGTCGGGTCCGGGCAGGACGCGGCGGAGGTCGTCCTCCCGGCCGATCAGCCGGTGCCGCCCGGGGATGTCGGCGGGCGGTACGGCCTGGGGGGCGGGGGTCAGTACGGTCTCGTTCCGTACCGGCGGCCCGGGGAGCGGGTCGCCGTGCAGGATGAGCTGGTGGAGGCGGGTGAGCGGTTCGCCGGGCTCGGTGGCGAAGTGGGCTCGGAGCAGTCGGGCGACGGCGGGGTAGACGGCCAGCGCGTCGGTCTGTCGGCCGACGGCGTAGAGCGCGGTCATCAGGTGGCCGGCGAGGCGTTCGTCGGTGGGGCGGTGCTCGCGCAGGGCGGTGAGTTCGGGGATCAGTTCGGCGAAGTGGCCGATGCGCAGGTCGATCTCGATCCGGCGCAGCGTGGTGGTGAAGTGCTGGTCGGCCATGGCGGCGCGGGTGTTCTGGGCCCAGGTGCCGGGCAGGCCGGCCAGGGGTTCGCCGCACCACAGGTTGGTGGCGCGGCTGAGCACGGTTCTGGCCTGGTGGTCCTGTCCGTTCTCGGCGAGTAGTCCGGCTTGGTCGGAGAGGTCCAGATATCGGTGCCAGTCAATCAGTAGTGGGTCCGCCCGCAGAATGTACGTGTGCGATTGGGTGTCGATCGTGGGCACGTCCCCGGTGGCATTCGCCCCCGAGGCCTGCGCCGCCCGCCGCAGAAGTGCGCGCAGGTGGGAGACGTGGCTGTAGAGGCTGGTCAGCGCGCTGGGCGGAGGTTCCTCGCCCCACAGTCGGTATGCGAGCGAGTCGTGGGAGAGCGGCCTTCCGACCTCCAGGGCCAGGGCGGCCAGCAGTTGCCGTCGCTTGTCGGACGGAATCGCCAATGGCTCTCCGTTCACCGACAGTTCAACTGAACCGAGGAGATGAACCTTCATCGTGACGTCCCCCGCCGGTTGGCTACCAGCTTGCTGTGTCGCGGGTGAGCATCGCATGCGTCCGGGGCAACCGGCTATACCACTGTGGGGTTCCGGGGCCGTACTTTTGGGAATAATCTCGACTTGACGATACGTCATGTGATAGCGCCGCACCGATAATTCGTCCGAGGCTGGGGGGCCAGTGACAGGATCGACCGTGCTCGGCGGGTGCCCGTGAACGACGTCAACCTGCCGTACGGAGTGGTACGGAACTCGCTGGCCGGTGCCGCGACGGTCTCCGGCCCGGTGGTGCAGGCCGGCGCGATCCACGGCGGGTTGCACCTGCACGGGTCGTCGGCGTTGCCGACACCGCGGCAACTCCCGCCCTGCCCTCGCAGGTTGGTGGGGCGGGAAGCCGATCTGGAGGCGCTGGACGATTCCTTGGCCGCCGAGGCGGCGTCGGCCGACGTCACCGTGGTGGTCACCGGTCCGGCCGGGGTCGGGAAGACGGCGCTGGCCGCGCAGTGGCTTCGCGGCCTGGCCGGCCGGTTCCCGGACGGCCAGCTCTACGCGGACCTGCGCGGTTACGCACCCGGAGGCCCCGCCGACCCCGCCGAGGCCCTGGGCGGCTTCCTGCGGGCCTTCGGGGTCTCCCCGGTGCCCGGGAGCATGGCGGAGGGTGCCGCGCTCTGGCGCTCGCTGGCGGCGGGGCGCCGGATCGCGGTGCTGTTGGACAACGCCTCGACGGCCGCCCAGGTGCGGCCGCTGCTGCCCGGTTCGGACCACACGGTGGTCGTGGTGACCAGCCGCCGCCGGCTCGCCGGGCTCGGCATCGACGGCGCGGTGTTCCGGTCCTTGGGCCCGCTCGCCACGGAGGCCTCCGCCGAGATCCTTGCCGAGCGGGTCGGCCGGAGCCGGGTGGTGGACGAGAGCGATGCCGCCGCCGAGGTGGTGGACGCCTGTGGCGGGCTGCCGTTGGCGATCTGCCTGGCGGCCGCGCGGATCGCGGCCCGCCCGGTGCAGTCGCTCGCCGCGACGGCCGAGATCCTGGGGCGCGGCGCCGACCGCCTCGGGGCGTTGCACGCGGACGGCGAGGCGGTGCGGGACCTGCTGGACGCCTCCTACGACGTGCTGCGGCCGGATGCGGCCCGGTTGTACGGGCTGCTCGGACTGCTGCCGTTCGCCGAGTTCACCGTGGAGGCGGCCGCCGTGGTGGCGGACGTGGACCGGGTGGCGGCGGACCGGCTAGTGGACGAACTGATGGACGTCCACCTGCTGGAGGAGGTGCTGCCCGGCCGGTTCCGCTTCCACGACCTGGTCCGGCTGCACGCCCAAGGGCACGGCGCCGGACTTCGCGACGCCCAGGTCGGCCGCGCCGCCACCGACAGGATCGTCGACTGGTACCTCGCCTCGACGACCGCCGCCGAGGCGGTCGTCTCCCCGAGCCACCGCACGCTGCCGCGCGAGTACCGGACCCTGCCGGTGCACCCGGCCCGGGAGTTCGCCGACGACACGCAGGCGCTCGGCTGGCTCGACGAGGAGCGCGACCGCCTCGCCGACCTGCTGCGCTGGGCGCCCGCCTGCGGCCGGAACGCCGCCACCTGGCAACTCGCCGACGCCATGTGGCCGTTGTTCCTCCGGTTGCGTCCGGCCCGGCTCTGGGTCGAGGCCCACCGGATCGGCCTGCGTGCGGCCCGGGCGGACGGCGACCGCCGTGGCGAGCTGCGCATGCTCACCTCCGGCGGGAACGGTCTGCGGAACGCCGGCGAGGCGGCCGAGGCGGCTCGTTGGTTCAATGAAGCACTCGACCTCGCAGGGGAGTTGGCGCTGCCGCTGGCACAGGCCGACGCGCTGTACGGGCTCAGCCAGACTCACCGGATGACCGGTCGTCTGGACGAGGCCGCCGACTGTCTGCGCGAGGTGGTCCGGATCCGGGAGGCCCAGGACTACCTGCGGGGCTCGGCACTGGCCCGGCTGGCGCACGGGGAGGTGCTGTTGCTCGCGGACCGGGCGGCGGAGGCCGTCACCTCCATCGAGCGGGCGCACCGCGAGTTGGCCTCGATCGGGGACGACTACGAGGCGGCCCGGGCGATCGCCTTCCTCGGGGTGGCCCATACGACGCTGGGCGGGTACGACCGTGCCGACCGCTGCCTCCAGGAGGCGCTGGCCGGCTTCCGGGCCCGGCTGTCGGGGCATTGGGAGGCCCGGACGCTGGAGTTCGCCGGAGAGCTGGAGGAGCGGCGCGGCCGCCCCGCCGCCGCGCGCGCCCGGTTCGAGGAGTCGCTGGCCCGCTACCGGGAACTCGCCGCGACGGCGGAGGCGGCCAGACTGGCCGACCGCCTCGCCGCCTACGACACGGAATCCGGCCCCCCGGCTACACCCGACCGCCCGGCCGGTCCACGGCCCTGAAACAGGACCGCGGGAACACGGGGGAATGCCACCCGAGCACGTCGACCCGGGCCAGTTCGGCCAGCCGGCGGCCGAGCGTGAGCCAGGCGTGGGCCATCGAGCCGACGGCCAGCGGCGGGACCGCTTCGTCGGCCGCCCGGGCCGGCTGCAGGACCAGCGGCGCCCCGTCCCGGGCCAGGAGCAGCAGTGCTCCGGCGCGGTGCTCGGCGGTGGCCAGCGCACAGCCCGGGTAGGTGGCCAGGACCGCCCTGAGCCGGGCGAGGACGCCGTCCGTCGTCAGCCGTCCGGCGTGCAGCACGTCCGCCTGGTGGTGCCAGCGTGCCGCCGAAGTCCGGGTGAGGTCGAGCGCGAGGTGCTCGTCCACGTATCCGGGACCGGCCGACGCGGGCCCGGCTCCGGCGGGCAGTTCCGCCGCCAGCAGCCCGTGCACGGTGCCGACGGCCGAACTCACCTGCGCCTCGAACAGCACCGCGGTCCGTCGGGCGTCCATCGGCCCGGCCGCCGGAGCGGCCCCGGTCTCCGCCCGAGCGGGCCGTTCCGCCCCGGTGGGCCCGGCCGCCCCCGCGACCGACGCCAGCCGCACCCTGTGCACCGTCGCGCTCATCCGTCCCGCCGCGACCCGGCCGCCGCGATCGCGTCCAGCGGGTCGGGCAGGTGCAGCGGCTCCGGGCCCGGGACGTGGGCGGGCTGGCCCAGCCTGAGGACGCGGTACAGCAACCGACGGGCGTTGCGGTCGAAGCGGCCGGGCTCGGAACTGATCCGGGCGGCGATGGCGGCGTACTCCTCCGGGCGGTACTGCTCGGCGGCGTAGCCGAGCTGGTCGACGAGGGGGTGTCCGGGGGCGAGTGCCGGAGCGGTGGCGGCCAGCTGGGCGGCCGGCGACCGCGGGTTGACGTGGCGGTGGGGGTACTCGGCGAGCAGGACGGGAGCGCCGGTCATCGCTCCGTACAGGGTGACCGAGCCGTGGTCCCCGATGATGAAGTCGGCGGCGACGAGCAGCGGCCGCCAGTCCGTCTCGGGCGGGATGACCGTGACGGCCCCGCGTGCGGTGGCCCTCGCCCAGGAGTGCACGGCGTAGGAGCCGTGCGCGGCGGCGATGTTGGGGTGCGTCAGCAGGACGGTCCGGTAGCCGTGCTGGGGCAACTCGGAGGTCAGCCGGGGCAGCACGGCGTCGAGCCGGGTGAAGAGCGAGCCGTTGCCCCACGTGGAGGAGACCAGCACCAGCTTCTCCTCCGGCCGTAGCCCCAGCGCCGCCCGGTAGCGCTCCCGGTGCGGCACCGCGGCGGCGATCCGGTCGTAGCAGGGGTCGCCCACCACTTCGGCGATCGGGACGGCCTCCGGGCAGGTGCGCCGGAGTTCGAGCAGTTCCTCCTCGTGGGCGAGCGCGAAGGAGGCGGGGACGAGTCGCCCCTCCCAGCACAGGTAGTCCGGGCCGAGGCCGATGGCCGCCCGCTCGCCGTCCGGCGTGCTGCGCCGGGACAGTTTGATGTTGCCGGCGCCGTGAGGCAGCCGGACGACCGGGCCGTGCAACTGCTCCATCCCCTGGGAGCCGGCGGCCAGGATCAGGTCGAACTCCTGCCGGACGGCCTGCTCCCACGGCAGGACCGTGCCGCCCAGTGCCCGGAGGACCTCCGTGGCGCCCCTGTTGAACACGTGCGGTGCCACCGTGAACTGCACGTGGACCCGCAGGTCCGAGGCGAGCAGCGAGTAGAAGTCGTGGAGCCGTTTCGCGTACACCATGGTCTGGGCGACCACCAGCACCTCCTTGCGGTCCTGCAGCGTCTCCCACGGCCCGTTGTTGCTCCAGGCCGTGCTGCCGCGTTTCCCGCGGGGTGGCGTGGTGTCCTGTTCCCCGTGTACCAAGGTCATCCTTCTCCCCCTCCTTGATCCCAGGTCTGGCCCTCGACGGGCCCCGTGGCCGATGGTCCC
Organism: Kitasatospora sp. NPDC001119; assembly: GCF_053598475.1. Classification (NCBI taxonomy): domain Bacteria; kingdom Bacillati; phylum Actinomycetota; class Actinomycetes; order Kitasatosporales; family Streptomycetaceae; genus Kitasatospora; species Kitasatospora sp. NPDC001119. The sequence goes on along the minus strand of NZ_JBSFKI010000018.1, from coordinate 2,233 downwards.
CGGACGCCCTGGCGGAATCCATGAGGGGATCTGGCGGGTGCTTGCGGAAACCTTGTGTCCGCTTTCCGCGCCCGTTCGTCCGGCCCCGGGAGCGGGAAGGGTACTGAGTTCCTTTACGAGGGGTACTGAGTGCCGTATTCTCTCCGTGGAGCCTCTGACGCCAGTCGACGGGAGTCGACACGGTCTGCCGGTCCAGGTGGCGCTTGCGGTGCGCGGGTCGTGCCCGGGCCGGACTTGGCACTCAGTACCCTCGGCATGCCTGAGGCCATGGATCAGTGCACCCGTGCACCCGTGACAGGAGAACCGCTCATGAGCTTGAGGATCGTCGTCTGTGTGAAGCACGTGCCGGACGCGACGGGTGACCGTCGTTTCGCGGACGACCACACCACCGACCGGGAGGGTGTGGACGGCCTCCTGTCGGAGCTGGACGAGTACGGCGTGGAGCAGGCGCTGCGGATCGCGGAGGCGAACGAGGGCGCCGAGGTGACGGTGCTGACGGTGGGGCCGGACGACGCGAAGGACGCGCTGCGCAAGGCGCTGTCGATGGGTGCGGACAAGGCCGTGCACGTGAACGACGACGACATCCACGGCACGGACGTGGTCGGGACGTCGGCGGTGCTGGCGAAGGCGCTGGAGAAGGCCGGGTTCGACCTGGTGATCGGTGGCATGGCGTCGACGGACGGTTCGATGGGTGTGCTGCCGGCGCTGCTGGCGGAGCGGCTGGGTGTGCCGCAGGTGACGCTGCTGTCGGAGGTGTCGGTCGAGGGCGGCGTGGTGAAGGGCCGTCGGGACGGTGACGCGGCGACGGAGCTGGTCGAGGCGGCGCTGCCGGCGGTGGTCTCGGTGACGGACCAGTCGGGTGAGGCCCGGTACCCGTCGTTCAAGGGGATCATGGCGGCGAAGAAGAAGCCGGTGCAGTCGTGGGACCTGGACGACCTGGGCATCGAGGCGGACGAGGTCGGTCTGGCGGGTTCGTGGACGGCGGTGGAGTCGGTGGCGGCGCGTCCGGCGCGGACCGCGGGCACGGTCGTCAAGGACGAGGGCGAGGGCGGCAAGTCGCTCGCGGGCTTCCTCGCCGACCAGAAGTTCATCTGAGCCGCCCCCACCCCCCGACCCAGCGAATACACGGAGACATTGAGCAATGGCTGAGATTCTCGTCCTGGTGGACCACGCCGACGGCGCGGTGCGCAAGCCGGCCCTGGAGCTGCTGACCCTGGCCCGCCGTATCGGTGAGCCGTCCGCCGTCGTCCTGGGCGCCGGTGCGGCCGCGGCCGGCATCGCGGCGAAGGCCGGCGAGTACGGTGCGGTGAAGGTGTACGTCGCCGACGGCGCGGAGTTCGCCGACCAGCTGGTCGTCCCGAAGGTGGACGCGCTGGCGCAGATCGCCAAGGCGAACGACGTGGCCGCGGTGCTGGTGACGTCCTCCGGCGAGGGCAAGGAGGTGGCCGCGCGCGTCGCGCTGCGGATCGGCTCCGGCATCATCACCGACGCCGTCGACCTGCGCGCCGGCGACGAGGGCCCGATCGCCACCCAGTCGGTGTTCGCGGCCTCGTACACCGTCGACTCCCGGGTGAGCAACGGCGCGCCGGTCATCACCGTGAAGCCGAACGCCGTCGCCCCGGAGGCCGCTCCGGCCGCCGGTGCGGTGGAGGACGTCGCCGTCGCGTTCACCGGCAACGCCGCCAAGGTCGTCTCGCGCACCCCGCGGGTGTCCTCCGGCCGTCCCGAGCTGACCGAGGCCGCGATCGTGGTCTCCGGTGGCCGTGGTGTCGGTGCCGCCGAGGGCTTCGGCGTGGTCGAGGAGCTCGCGGACGCGCTGGGCGCGGCCGTCGGCGCCTCGCGTGCCGCGGTGGACGCCGGCTGGTACCCGCACAGCAGCCAGGTCGGCCAGACCGGCAAGCAGGTCTCCCCGCAGCTGTACGTGGCCAACGGCATCTCGGGTGCCATCCAGCACCGGGCCGGCATGCAGACCTCGAAGACCATCGTGGCCGTCAACAAGGACCCCGAGGCCCCGATCTTCGAGCTCGCCGACTACGGCGTGGTCGGCGACCTCTTCGAGGTGCTGCCGCAGCTCACCGCCGAGGTGAAGGCCCGTAAGGCCTGATCCCGGTCCGCCTGACAGTGAGGGCGTGGCACCGAGTACCACTCGGTGCGGGCGCCGGACAGGAACGGCGCGACCACCGCGCAGCGGGCGACCTGCTCGGCCGGCGCGTGCGAGGCCGCCAGCAGCGCC